>NZ_DBGFPE010000017.1:0-189905 GCF_048526665.1 Candidatus Allofournierella excrementavium | reverse complement strand
GATTGAGTTATTCCCGGAAAAGCAGCCGGATGGCAACTGGATTAGGAAGATTATCTTCAACTTCCCTGTCCCGGTGAATGGAACAGAAGTGACAGAATTGCCCTTGGAAAATGAAACAATGGTCGATAAGCACATGGGTGGTGGGGATAAATCCATCGATAAAACTGGTGTGGTCCAGTACGATCTGATCCTCAAAAAAGATGAATTGTTCAGGGTGCTCCACACCGTAAACATCACGAAGCAGAGAAAGCCAAAAAGGTTGACTGTGGCCTTTTTCGTAGCCTTTGTCAGCCCAGTCAGCTGCAAAACGTTTTGCGGCCGAGCGCTGTTGTGCTTGCGTCATGGAAAACTTCCTCCTTATCCCCAAAGGGCTTGTGATCTTACAGGCAGGCCGGGCAGTCTTTCAGCGCCTGCTCCACCGCCAGCAGGAAGGCGGTGACCGCCGCCTGCTGGGTGGCCCAGCTGCACACAAGGCGGATGCAGCTGCGGCCGCCCTCCAGCGTGGCGTTCACTTCCCAGTGGAAGGCCCCCTCCAGCTTTGCCAGCACTTCGTCGGGCAGGATGGGGAAGATCTGGTTGGAGGGGCTCTCGAACAGGAACTCCACGCCCAGGCCCTTCAGGCCTTCGGCCAGCTGCTGGGCCATCCGGGTGGAGTGCTCGCCCAGCTCCTCATAAAGGCCGCTGCGCATCAGCTGCTCGAACTGCACGCCCAGCAGCCAGCCCTTGGCCAGCATGCCGCCGTGCTGCTTGAGGATGTAGCGGAAGTCGGGCTTCAGGGCCGGGTTCATGATGCACACCGCCTCGCCGAAGATGGCGCCGTTCTTGGTGCCGCCGATGTAGAAGGCGTCGCACAGCCGGCCCAGGTCCTCAAAGGAGGCCCCGCCGCAGGCCAGGGCGCTGGCAAGGCGCGCACCGTCCAGATAGAGCAGCAGGCCCAGCTCGTCGCACACCGCCCGCAGGGCTTCCAGCTCGGCGGTGGTGTACACGCCGCCCACCTCGGTGGTGTTGCTCACATACACAAGACGGGGCTTCACCATGTGCTCGTCCGGGTGGGCCGCCACCGCCTGCCGCACCAGCTCCGGGGTCAGCTTGCCGCCGGGGGCGGCGGGCATGGCGATGCACTTGTGGCCGGTGGCCTCCACCGCGCCGGTCTCGTGGACGCAGATGTGGCCGGAATGGGCCGCGATGGCCGCCTCGTGGGGCCGCAGGAAGGCGCAGATGCAGGTGGCGTTGGTCTGGGTGCCGCCCACAAAGAAGTGCACGTCCGCGTCCGGGCGGCCGATCTTCTGGCGGATGAGGGCGGCGGCGTGCTCGCAGTGGGGGTCGCAGCCGTAGCCGAAGTTGCCCTCCAGATTGGTGGCGGTCATCGCTTCAAGAATGGAAGGGTGAGCCCCTTCGCTGTAATCGTTGGTGAATCGGTACATCGTTATAACCTCGTTTTTCTGCGGGCCAAACGGGCCGGCCCGGAGTATTGTCTGGCAAAATTATACCATTATTTCACAAAAAGTCCATCGTTCGGCGTTTGTGTTGCGGGCCGGTTTATGCTATACTTTAATCTGTATCCGACTGTAAAGAGGGGGGACCGGGCTTGAAAGCTGTGGTCAAAGTGGGCACCTCCACGCTGGCTCATGCCACCGGGCAGCTGAACATCCGCCGCATCGAGGGGCTGTGCAAGGTGCTGAGCGATTTGAAGAACGCCGGGCATCAGATCATTCTGGTGTCCTCCGGCGCCATCGGCATGGGCGTGGGCAAGCTGGGCCTGCCCGGCCGCCCGGCGGACATGCCCACCAAACAGGCTGCCGCCGCCGTGGGCCAGTGCGAACTGATGTACACCTACGACAAGCTGTTTTCCGAATACAGCCACACCGTGGCCCAGATCCTCATCACCAGCGAGGACCTGGCGGACCCGGAGCGCAGCGAAAACCTGCACAACACCCTGGCCCGCCTGCTGGAGCTGGGGGCGCTGCCCATCGTGAACGAGAACGACACCGTCAGCACCGCCGAGATCGCCGTGGGCGACAACGACACCCTGGCCGCCCGGCTGTGCCGCAGCCTGGAGGCGGAGCTGCTGGTGATTTTGAGCGACATCGACGGCCTCTACACCGCCGACCCCCACGCCCACCCCGAGGCGCAGCTGCTGCGCCGCGTGCAGGCCATCACCCCGGAGGTGGAGGCGTTGGCGGGGGGCGCGGGCAGCAGCCTTGGCACCGGCGGCATGGCCACGAAACTGCGGGCGGGCAAGATCGTCACCGAAGCGGGGGCGGACATGGTCATCGCCAACGGCCGCGACCCCGCGGTGCTCTACACCGTCTTTGAGGGGGGCGAAGCGGGCACCCGCTTTCTGGCCCGAAAGGAGGCCGCCCGATGACCACCCGTGAACTTCTTCTGGCGGCCCGCGCCAGCATGGGCGCGCTGGCCCTGACCGGCGGCGAGGAGCGCCGCGCCGCCCTGCGGGCCATGGCCGCCCGCCTGCGCAGCGAGTGCGCCGCCATCCTTGCGGCCAACGCCGAGGACCTGGAGGCCGCCAAGGCCACCGTGGCCCCGGTGATGCTGGACCGCCTGCGGCTGGACGAGGCCAGAGTGGAGGCCATGGCCGCCGGCGTGGAAGCCGTGGCCGCCCTGCCCGACCCGCTGGGCCGCGTTTTGAGCGAGGTGACCCGCCCCAACGGGCTGGTCATCCGGCAGGTGAGCGTGCCCATGGGCCTCATCGCCATCATCTACGAGAGCCGCCCCAACGTCACCAGCGACGCGGCGGCCCTGGCCCTTGCCAGCGGCAGCGCCTGCGTGCTGCGGGGCGGCAAGGAGGCCTTCCGCTCCAACAACGCCATCGTGAACGCCCTGAAACTGGGCCTCACGGACGCGCACTTGCCCGCCGACTTGGTGGCCCTGGTGCAGGACACCAGCCGCGCTTCCGCCACCGAGCTGATGCGGGCCACCGGCCTTGTGGACCTGCTTATCCCCCGAGGCGGCGCGGGGCTCATCCGCGCCTGCGTGGAGAACGCCGCCGTGCCCGTCATCCAGACCGGCACCGGCATCTGCCACATCTATGTGGACAAGGCCGCCGATTTGGACATGGCGCTGGACATCGTGGAAAACGCCAAGACCAGCCGCCCCTCGGTGTGCAACGCCGCCGAGGTTTGCCTGGTGCACAGGGACGCGGCCCCGGCCTTTCTGCCCCGCCTGTATGACCGACTGCTGACGCAGAGAGAGGAAAAAGGCCTTGCGCCGGTGCAGCTGCGGCTGGACGAAGCCGCAGCAGCCCTCATCCCCGGCACCCCGGCGGGCCCGGAGGACTTCGACACCGAATTCCTCGATTACATCCTGGCGGTGGCGGTGGTGGACAGCCTGGAGGCCGCCACGGCCCACATCGCCCGCCACTCCACCGGCCATAGCGAGGCCATCGTCACCGCCGACGAGGCGGCGGCCGCGGCCTTCACCCAACGGGTGGACAGCGCGGCGGTCTATGTGAACGCCTCCACCCGCTTCACCGACGGCGGCGAGTTCGGCCTGGGGTGCGAGATGGGCATCTCCACCCAGAAGCTGCACGCCCGGGGCCCCATGGGCCTTGAGCAGCTCACCAGCTACAAATACATCATTCTGGGCAGCGGCCAGATCCGCTGACCGCATCCCATGCAAGGAGGGGACAGAAAACCCATGGCAAACACCATTTCCCAACAGGAACACGAGCGTCACAAGCGCCGGCGCGCCCGCCAGTGGCTGGGCCTCGCCATCTGCGTGCTGGTGCTCATCGGCGGCTTCACTGTCATCGCCACGGCGGTGAACGGCGTGGCGGTGCTGTTTGACAACACCGACGAAAAACTGGAATACGAGGATCGGCTGCAGGCGCTGGTCATGCTGGACCCGCTGCCCTTTGAGAGCCTGGACCAGGCCGACCCGGCCCTGTTCAAGGAGGCCTCCATCTGGGCCGCCGTGTCCGCCGCGCAGAACAGCGCCACCGGGCTGGACGCCTACGAGCGCGACCCCAACACCGACAGCCTGCTGCTGCCCGCCGTGGAGGTGGACGCCGCGGCGGCCGCCCTCTTCGGGCCGGACTATGAGCTCACCCACGAGACCTTCAACAACGTGGGCGGCGACATGACCTTCGAGTACGACGAGGAGAAGCAGTGCTACCTCATACCCGTCACCGGCCAGGTGGGCATGTACACCCCCAAGGTGGAAAAGCTGAAAAAGAAGAGCGGCAAGCTGTACGTCACGGTGGGCTATGTGCCCGCCCCCGGCCTGAACGGCGACTTCAGCCTCTCCGCCCCCACCGAGCCCACCAAGTATATGGACTATGTGTTTGAAAAGGTGGACCGCACCTATTACCTGACCGCCCTTGAGGTCAGCGAGATGGAGCCCAGCTCCAGCGCCGCCGCCACCGCCCCCGAGACCGACATGGACTATGAGGATTACTTCGATCCCACCAGCGCCATCGCCGAGGGCGCGGGCAGCCTGCCCACCGACAGCACCTCCTCTTCCGACAGCGCCGCTGCGGAGGGGGACGCCGCCTCCGAGCCTGCGTCGGACAGCGCGGCCGAATAAGCACAAAGAAAAGAGCCCCGCGGCAACCGCCGCGGGGCTCTTTTTGCGTCTTGCGCTCAGTCGGTGCGCTTTGCGTTGGGGTAGATGCGCTTCATGGTCTCGTCGGGGTAGTGCTCGTCCATCCACACCTGCCAGGAGGCGGTGGCGGGCAGCCCTTGAGCCCGCTGGCTGTAACGGCCCATGGCCAGGGCGCTCACGCCGATGTTGGCGGCCATGAACACCACCAGCACCGCGGTGATGATGCGGCCGGGGGTGATGGGGATGGCCTCGATCCAGCGGGAGAAGTGGGGGTAGACCAGCCGGAACCAGGCCACGGCGGCAAAGCCCCAGAAGAAGCAGTAGAGCAGGTTGATGCGCCCGCCCAGGTTGAAGGGGATCTTGCTGTAATCCCAGAACACGGTGCCGAAGACAAGCTCGGTGAACACGCTGCACAGGTATTCGTAAGCGCCGCCCAGCACGGTGCCCGCCACGAAGAGGAAGCTGGCGGGCTTGTCCTTGTAGCGGTAGAGCAGCAGGGTGGCCAGGGCCAGCGCCAGGCCCCAGACCAGGCTAAAGGGCCCCCACACCACGCTGCTGCGGCTCATCCACACGCCGGCGGTGACGCGGCAGAAGATGGTCTCCACGATGTCGCCCAGAAAGGCGCCGATGAAGAACAGCAAAAACAGCTTGGAAAAACTGCACCCGGCGGCGAACACGGTGGCCTTTTCCCGCTTTTTGTGCACGAAGCTTGCCTGGGGGTAGGCTTTTTGGATGCGCCGCTCGGTGCGGCTGAGGATCCAGCCGCCCATCCGGGCGCTCACGGCGTTCAGGGTGCGGCTGGTGTTTTCCAGCGCGGGCAGCTTGTGCACCACGCCCGCCAGCGTCAGCACGCTGGCAAGGCCGTCCACCGCCACAACGCCTACCAGGACCCACAGCACGATCTGCCGCGCGGGGGCGGGGATGAGGTCATAGAGCCAGGTGAGCAGCGGGTTGCCCCACTTCACCATCACCACGCCCAAGAGGCCCCACAGAGCCGAGGCGCTCAGGCAGATGTAGCCGTCCAGGTTCCAGCGGCGGTTCGAGTAGTCCCACCAGCGGGTGTGGCTCACGTTTTCCAGCAGGTGGCCCGCCAGCCATTCCACCACGGTGGCCAGCACGGCGCTGCCCAGGAACAAAAACAGCAGGTCGGAGCGCAGTTCCCGCAGGCCCACGGCGATGAGCACGCCGGCCACGCCGTAGATGATGCACCAGGGGCCGAACAGCACACTGCGGTCCACATAGCGGCGGGTGCGGATGGCGGCCAGGGTGGTCTCCAGCACCCAGCCCAGCACCGAGAAGCAGAGGAAGAGCCAAAGGATATGTTCAAGATTCATAAAAAGACCTCCATCGGTCAACGATAAAAAAACCGCCCGCGGGGGACCGCACGTCAGAGGATGGTGACAGACGGCCCACGCGGGCGGAAAGGAACAGTCAAAACAGAGCGGCTCAGCGCCGGGGCACGCCCTGGTAAACGATGGCCATGGCATCCGGGCCGGTATTGCTGGCCACGGCGGCGCCCAGCTTGAACACCGCGTCCGGCCCGCGGCCGAACTCCTTGCGGCAGAGCTTCTCCAGCTCCTTCACGTTGGGGATGTCGGTGCAGCCCAGCATGTAGTGAACGTCCCCGTCGGGATAGTCCATCCGCTTGCGCACCTGCTTGATCATGGCGGCGGGCACGGCCGCGTCGCCGCGCACCTTGTCCTCCACCTTGGTCACCCCGTCGATGAGGCTGATGATGGGCCGCAGGCCCAGCAGCTCGCCGGCAAAGGCCGCCGCCGCGCTGATGCGGCCGCTCTTCTTCATCTGCTTGAGGCTGAAGGCGGAGAGCACGATCTCCTGCCGGGCAAAGGCGGCCTCCAGTTCGGCGCACACATAGCCCACCTCGGCCCCGTTGCGCAGGCGGCGGGCCGCCTGCACCACCGGCGCGCCGTACACGTAGGAATAGGTGTGGCTGTCGATCAGGTGGATGTTCAGTTTGTGGTCGGGGCGCTCTTCCCGCAGCATGTTCTGCGCCAGCACCGCCGCGTCATAGGTGCCGCTGCCGGTGGAGTTGATGGTCACATGCACCACGTCGGTGTAGCCCTCGTCCACGTATTTGCAGTACTGCTCGCAGAACTGGATGGCGGTGACCTGCGCGGTGCTGGGTACGCCCTGGGCGGCGCGCAGCATCTGATAAAATTCGTCAAAGCCGAAGTCCCGGCGCTCCACATAGCTCACGCCGTCCAGTGTGATGACAAAGGGCAGGATGTCGATGTCGTACTGCTTTTCCAGTTCGGGGGGGATGTCGCAGGCGGAATCGGTCAGAATGGCGATCTTTCGCATAGGTACTCTCTCACTCCCATTGATAGTCACGCAGCTGGCCCCGGGATTCGAGGTCGTCGAAATCCCACTGGCGAAGCACCTCGTAGACGCCCACCGCCACCGAATTGGACAGATTCAGGCAGCGCACGCCCCGCCGCATGGGCAGGCGCACACAGAAAGGCTGGTTTTGGTGCAGCAGTTCTTCCGGAAGCCCGGCGTCCTCCCGGCCGAAGACCAGATAGGCGCCGTCGGGGTAGGCCACGTCGGTGTGCCGCTGGGGACCCTTGCTGGTGAAATAGTAAAAGGGGCCGTCGTTGCGGGCAAAAAAGTCCTGAAGCCCCTCATAATATGTTATATCAAGCAGGTGCCAGTAGTCAAGCCCGGCGCGCTTCAAATGCCGGTCGTCCACCGAAAAACCCAGCGGTTTCACCAGATGCAGCCGCGCGCCCGTCACCGCGCAGGTGCGGGCGATGTTTCCGGTGTTCTCGGGGATCTGGGGCTCCACCAGCACGATGTTCACGGTGGGCATGGCTCAGACCTCCCGGGGGGCCAGCCGGCCCAGCAGCGGCTCGAACCACACGCCCAGGGCGGTGGGGGCCTCTGGGTCGGTGGCGGCGATGGAATCGGCCACAAAGCCGGCGGCGGCGTCGGTGGCGGCGGAGAGGGCGTTGCCCCGCAGCAGCGCCCCGGTGAGCACCGCGGCGAACAAATCGCCGGTGCCGGGGTAGCTGCGGTCCAGTTTCAGCCGGCGCACCACAAAGCTGGAGCGCCCGGCCCCCGCGCAGGAGAGGTGCCGCCCCATGGGGATGCCGGTCACCACCGCCTGGGGGCACAGGGCCGAGAGGCTGCCCGCCAGTTCCAGGGCGGCCTCGTCGCTCAGTTCGCCCTCGGGCATGGGCCAGCCCAGCAGCAGGCTGGCCTCGGTGAGGTTGGGCAGGATCAGGTCCGCCGAGCGGCACAGCGCCTGCATGCCGGCGAGCTTGTCCTCCATGCCGGCGTAAAAGCGGCCGTGGTCGGCCATCACCGGGTCCACCACCTTCAGGGCCTGGGGCCACAGATAGAAGGCTTTGGCGGCCAGATGCTGGTCCTCTTCGCTGGCTAAGTACCCGGTGTAGATGCAGTCGAAGGACACGCCCAGCGAGCGGTAGTGCTCCAGGGCGGCCTCGCCGTACCCCTGGCACAGCTGCACCGCCGGCTGGCCCAGCCCGCCGGTGTGGGTGGAAAAGATCGCCGTGGGCAGCGCCACCGGCTGGCAGCCCATGGCGGCCAGCACGGGAACGATCACCGACAGGCTGCAGCGGCCCAGGCCGGACAGATCGTGGATGCACAAAACAGTTTTCGGCGCTTGAAGATGCAAAAAGGTCACTCCTCCCGGCGCGGTTCTGACGCGCCGTTCTATTAGAATCATTGAACCTTATTTTAGCACAAACGGGGGGTCAAAAAAAGACGTATGGGGGAACATTTTGCTGGGAATACTATCACCGGGACCCGGAAAAAACGCCGGGCCGCGCAGACAAAAAAGGAGGGGCACAAGGGATGAACAAGCACACCACCCGCACCACCATGATGGTGGCCGGCGGGCTGGCCGCCACCGCCGCCATGACCGCGGCGGGCATGGCCGCCGCCAAGAACAGCCGCAAGGTGAAGAAGATGGCGAAGAAGGTGGGCCGGGGCGCCCAGCAGGCGGTGCTGGACCTGGACAAGGCCATCGGCCGCTATTACCGCTGAACGGGCAGCCGCTTTCGCCGGGCCGCGCAGAACGCGCGGCCTTTTTCTTTTGCACCTTGCATTTTTCGACGTCCGATGGTATAACGATGATGGTAGAATCCACCGGGACGCCTCGCCCCGGCGCAAAGTGAGGAGGATTTTTAAAGATGAAACAAGCTATGGCACTGGCCCTCGCCGCGGCGATGGCCCTTTCCCTCGCGGGCTGCGGCGAGCCCGCGTCCGCGTCCCAGTCCGTGTCTCAGCCGGCCAGCGTGTCCCAGCCGGAAAGCGCGTCTCAGCCGGCGTCCGCTTCCCAGCCGGAAAGCGCGCCCGTAAGCGTGCCCGCCCCGACGGGGGAGAGCTATTTTGACGCCAACGGCATCCCTGTGCTGGACGAGCCCTCGAACTTCGAGGTGCACGCGATCGCCTACGACATGGAGGACAGCACCATCCAGCGCCCGGTTTCCGCCAAGGGCACGGCCCATGCGGTGGTGGCCGACAGCGAAAAGGAGGGCTACAAAAAGGTCATTCTGTATGTATCGGTCACCTGCTCCGGCTTTGAATACAACGAGCAGGGCGGCCTGGACGAAAACCTGAGCTACCACAGCGGGTTCTATGACCTGTACACCGGCCGCGCGCTGCCCACCCGCAGCACCACCGACGACACGACCTACGATTACACCACCACCGTGGAGGTGGACGGCGTCTCCTACGATCTGTATTACAGCAAGGACGTGCGCTGGCACTGGGAGTCTCCGGACGGTGTGGAGGTGTTCCGCTTCTGCGATCAGACCATCACCTTCGAGGTGCCCAAGGCTTACGACGGCCTGGTCTACTGCGCCACCGACAAGGTGAGCTATGACCGCTCCACCTACAGCGAGGAGATCGACGAGAGCGAGTATTACGCCATGGACCTGCTGAACGACGAAAGCGTCGCGGCGGACACCACCGTGTTCTTCCGCTTCGGCACCGACATCCCGGCCTGACCCGCCCCTTCCGGGCCGCGCTTTTCAGCGCGGCCCTTTTTTCGTCCAAAAAACTTTACAAATTGTTTTGTGACGGGGCGGCGATGGGGGAGTATAATAGGAGCAGTGACAGAAAACGGCAAAAGGAGCGTGCGGAAGATGGAAGAAAACACCACCCTCATTCTGGAAGGGGGCGCCATGCGGGGCCTGTTCACCTCGGGCGTGCTGGACGTGTTCATGGAGAACGACCTGTATTTTCCCCAGGTGGCGGGCGTTTCCGCCGGGGCGCTCAACGGCGTGAACTATGTGTCTCACCAGCCGGGGCGCAGCCGGGCGGTGAACCTGGACTATGTGAACGACCCGCGGTACATGGGCGCGAGCCACCTCATCAAGGATTTCAGCTATTTCAACTTCGATTTCCTGCTGGGCGAGGTGAGCGAGACCCTCAATCCCCTGGACTTCGACACCCTCTATTCCTCGCCCCAGAAGCTGTGGGCGATGGCCACCGACTGCCGCACCGGCGGCCCGGTGTTTTTTGAGAAGAACCAGCCCGGCATCGACTTCATGGACGCGGTGCGCGCCTCCGCCAGCCTGCCCCTGATGGGCCGGATGGTCAAGGTGGGACGGGATGTCTGCCTGGACGGCGGCGTGGCCGACCCGGTACCCCTGCCCGCCGAGCTGCCGGTGCCCTGCGGCAAAACGGTGCTGGTGCTCACGCGGCAGGCGGGCTTTCGCAAGGGCGGCCAGCACCGGGTGGTGCGGCGGCTCTACCGCCGGCGCTACGGCGCGCACCCGGAGCTTCTGGAGGCCTGCCTCACCGGCCCCGAGCGCTACAACCAGCGGATGGACGAGATCGACCGGCTGGAAGAGGCGGGGGAGATCTTTGTCATCCGGCCGGACGGCCCGGTGACGGTGAGCCGCGCCGAGCGCAGCGTGGAAAAACTGGACGCCCTCTATCACCGGGGCCGCGCCGCCGCCGAGGCGGCCCTGCCCGCCATGATGGCGTTCCTGGGCCTGGAATAAACAAAATGCAGCGCCCCCGGGCCCAACGGTCCGGGGGCGCTTTTGCTTGCGCTATGGGGAGAAAAGAAGAAGCTATCTCACAGCACCCGCACCCGGATGACCGAGGGGATGGCGGCCAGCTGGTCGGCCAGGGCGGCGTCCATGCCGCCGGTCACGTCCAGCATGGTGTAGGCCATTTCTTTTTTGCTCTTGTTCACCATGTTCTCGATGTTCAGCTTGCTCTGGGTGATGACGGCGGTGATGGCGCTGATGAGGCCGGGCTCGTTCTTGTGGATGACGCACACCCGCTTGCCCGCGGCCCTTGCCTGCACCACTTCCGGCATGTTCACGCTGTTCACGATGTTGCCGTTCAGCAGGTAGTCCGCCAGCTGGCTTGCAGCCATCACGGCGCAGTTCTCCTCGCTCTCGGGGGTGGAGGCGCCCAGATGGGGGATGCAGGTCACGCCCGGCACCCCCAGCAGCTCGGCGGCGGGGAAGTCGGTGACGTAGGCGGCCAGCTGGCCCTCGGCCAGCGCCGCCAGCAGGTCGGCGTTGTTCACCAGCTCGCCCCGGGCAAAGTTCAGCAGGCGCAGCCCCGGCTTGCAGGCGCGGAACACCCCGGCGTTCATGAAGCCCTTGGTCTGGGCGTTGGCGGGCAGATGCAGGGTGATGTAGTCGCACTGGGCCACCAGCTCGGTCAGGCTCACGCTGTGGCGCACGCCGCGGCTCAGGTTCCAGGCCGCCTGCACCGAGATGTAGGGGTCGTAGCCAAAGACCTCCATGCCCAGATGCACCGCCGCGTTGGCCACCTTCACGCCGATGGCGCCAAGGCCCACCACGCCCAGCTTTTTGCCCGCAAGCTCCGGGCCCACGAACTGGCTCTTGCCCTTCTCCACCAGGGCGGGCACCGCGTCGCCCTCGCCGGCAAGGCCCTGGGCCCACTCCATGGCGGGCAGCAGGTTGCGGCTGGCCAGCACCAGGCCGCCGATGGTCAGCTCGGCAACGCCGCCGGCGTTTGCGCCGGGGGTGTTGAACACCACCACGCCCGCCTCGCTGCATTTTTCCACCGGGATGTTGTTCACCCCCGCGCCCGCGCGGCCAATGGCCAGCAGGCTCTCGGGCAGCTCCATCTCGTGCATCTTGGCGCTGCGCACCAGAATGCCCTGGGGCGCGTCGGCCTCGTTATCCACCTTGAACTGGGCCGGGCCCAGCTTCGCCAGCCCCGCGGGGGCGATGTTGTTCAGTGTTTTGATGGTATACATAAAAGCCATTCTCCTTTTTCAGCCGTACTGTTTCACAAAGTCCTCCATGAACTGCACCAGTTTGGCCACGCCCTCGGCGGGCATGGCGTTGTAGATGGAGGCGCGCATGCCGCCCACCAGCCGGTGGCCCTTCAGGTTCACAAAGCCCGCCTCGGCGGCCTTGGCGCAGAAGAGCTTGTCGGTGTCCGCGTCGGGGCTGGTGAAGGTGACGTTCATGATGCTGCGGTCCGGCTTGTTCACCGGGTTCTTGAAGAATTCCTGGCTGTCGAGATAGTCGTAGAGCACCTTCGCCTTGGCGTTGTTGCGCTTTTCCATCTCCTCAAGCCCGCCGATCTCCTCCTCGATGTACTTGAGGGTGAGGCCGGTCATGTAGATGCACCAGCAGGGAGGCGTGTTGTACATGCTGTCCGCCTCGATGAGGGTCTGGTAGTTCAGCATGCTGGGCACGTTCTCCGCCGCCTTGCCCAAAAGGTCCTCCCGCACGATGGCGATGGCCATGCCCGCGGGGGCCACGTTCTTCTGCACGCCGAAGTAGATGAGGCCGTATTTCGACACGTCGGTGGGGCGGCTGAGGATGCAGCTGCTCATGTCCGCCACCAGGGGCACGCCCTCCACCTGGGGCAGCTTTGTGAACCGGGTGCCGAAGATGGTGTTGTTCTCGCAGATGTGCACGTAGCTGGCCCCGGGGGTGTATTCGATGGCGTCCACATCGGGGATGGCGGTGTAGTTGATGTCCTTGGTGTTGGCGACGATGTTCACCTTGCCGAACTTGGCCGCCTCCTTGGCCGCGCGGTTCGAAAAGTTGCCGGTGACCAGATAGTCCGCCTGGCCGGTGGTCATCAGGTTCAGGGGCACCATGTCGAACTGGGTGGAGGCGCCGCCCTGGATGAAGCCCACTTTGTAATTGTCCGGGATGGACAGCACCCGGCGCAGCCGGGCCTCAGTGTCCTTGATAATGGCGTCGAAGGTACTGCTGCGATGACTCATCTCCATCACGGACTGCCCGCTGGAGCCGTATTCCATCAGCTCTGACTGGGCGGTCTTGAGCACCTGCTCAAACATCATGGACGGGCCTGCGCTGAAATTGTACACTCTTGCCATTTCGTTTCCCTCCAATAAAAACTTGCCGCGCCTCCCGGAAGGGGGAGGCTGCGGTAACTTTAGTATAGTACAAAACCAAAGGACGCGCCAGCGCAAAGATTCACAAAAAAGCGGACGGTTTTCCATGGTGGACGCACGAAAAACACAAATGTCCTTGAATTGTGGACAAAAACGCGGCGAAAAAAAGCCGGGGACGGGCATTTCCGTCCCCGGCGGGCAAACGCCGGTTTATTTTTTCTCGTCGTCGGCGTGGCTGCACCGGGAGGCGCAGTGGGCGCAGTCGCCGCCGCAGCCTCCCGCGAAGCCGCCGTTTTTGAGGATGAAGGCCAGCGCCCCGATGAGGGCGGCCGCCACCGCGGCAAGGATGAGGATGTCTCCAAGACCCATAAAGCAAGTCTCCTTTGAAAGAATTCAGCCCAGGCCCAAAGCCAGGCCGATGCACCGCACCACGAAGGCCACGCCCCAGGCGATGGCGCACTGGGTCAGCGCCACGCCCGCCGCGGCCTTTGCGCTGCCCATCTCCCGCTTGACGGCGGCGATGGCTGCCACGCAGGGGGTGTAGAGCAGGGTGAAGGTGAGGAATACGAAGGCGGTGAGGGGGGTGAACATGCCCCCCAGCGCCTGGGGCAGGGTGGTCAGGCTGGAGCCGGTGAGCACCGCCAGGGTGCTGACCACCGCCTCCTTGGCGGAAAAGCCGGTGATGAGCGCGGTGGACACCCGCCAGTCCCCGAAGCCCAGGGGGGCGAAGAGGGGAGCCAGCAGGCCGCCCAGGGCCGCCAGCAGGCTGCCCGCGGAATCGGTGACCACGTTGAGCCGGCTGTCGAAGGTCTGCAAGAACCAGATGAGCAGGCTGGCCACAAAGATGACGGTGAAGGCCCGCACCAAGAAGTCCTTGGCCTTTTCCCACATCAGGCGCAGAACGCTGCCCGCGCTGGGCAGGCGGTAGTTGGGCAGCTCCATCACAAAGGGCACCGGCTCGCCTTTGAAGGCCACTGCCTTCAGGATGAGGCCGTAGAGCACGCCGATGACCATGCCCATCACATACAGGCCGATCATCACCAGCGCCTTGTGGTCGGTGAAGAAGGCGGCGGTGAACATGGCGTAGATGGGCAGCTTGGCCGAGCAGCTCATGAAGGGGGTCAGCAGAATGGTCATCCGCCGGTCCCGCTCGCTGGAGAGGGTGCGGGTGGCCATGATGGCGGGCACGCTGCACCCGAAGCCGATGAGCATGGGCACAAAGCTGCGGCCGGAAAGACCGATCTTGCGCAAAAGCTTATCCATCACAAAGGCCACCCGGGCCATGTAGCCCGAGTCCTCCAGGATGGACAGGAAGAAGAACAGGGTCACGATGATGGGCAGGAAGGTGAGCACGCTGCCCACGCCGGCAAAGATGCCGTCGATGACGAGGCTGTGCACCACCGGGTTGATGCCGTAGGCGGTGAGGCCCTTGTCCGCCAGGGCGGTGAGCTGGTCCAGCCCCAGGCTCAAAAGGTCGCTCAGGCCCTGGCCGATGAGGCCGAAGGTGAGCCAGAACACCACCCCCATGATGGCCAGGAAGATGGGGATGGCCAGCACCCGGTGGGTGAGGATGCTGTCGATCTTCACGCTGCGGGCGTGCTCACGGCTCTCGCCCCGGCGCACCACCGACTCGGCGCACACCTGCCCGATGAAGCCGTAGCGCATGTCCGCCAGCGCCGCCTCACGGTCGGTGCCCACTTCGCCCTCCATCTCGGTGATGGCGTGCTCCATCATGTCCTTCTCGTTGTCCGAGAGGTCCATCTTCTCCAGCATGGGCGCGTCGCCCTCCACCAGCTTGGTGGCGGCAAACCGCACCGGCACCCCCGCCCGCTGGGCATGGTCCTCGATGAGGTGGCAGATGGCGTGGATGCACCGATGCACCGCGCCGGAGCAGAAGTCCAGCCGCTGGGGCTTTTCCCGGTTCAGCGCCACCTGCATGGCGTGCTCGATGAGCTCGTCGATGCCCTCGTTCTTGGCCGCCGAGATGGGGATGACCGGGATGCCCAGGGCCTGCTCCAGGTGGTTCACATGCACCGTGTTGCCGTTGGCCCGCATCTCGTCCATCATGTTCAGCGCCAGCACCATGGGGATGCCCAGCTCGATGAGCTGCAGGGTCAGGTAGAGGTTGCGCTCGATGTTGGTGGCGTCCACAATGTTGATGATGCCGTCCGGCTTGTTGTTCACCAGAAAATCCCGGGTCACGATCTCCTCGCTGGTGTAGGGCGAGAGGGAATAGATGCCCGGCAGGTCCACCACCGTGGCCTGGGGATGCTTGCGGATCTGGCCGTCCTTGCGGTCCACCGTCACGCCGGGGAAGTTGCCCACATGCTGGTTGGAGCCGGTGAGCTGGTTGAACAGGGTGGTCTTGCCGCAGTTCTGGTTGCCCGCCAGCGCGAACACCAGGGGCGTGTCCTCCGCCAGGGCCGTGCGCTTTTTCTCGCCGTGGCCCGGGTGGGGGATGGGCGGGATGGCCGCCCTGGGGGCGGCGGGCGCCTGGCCCGGCTCGCCCGGCTCGCCGATCTCGATGTTCTTTGCGTCCTCCAGCCGCAGGGTCAGTTCATAGCCCCGCAGTTCCAGTTCGATGGGGTCCCCCATGGGGGCGGTCTTGCGCAGGGTCACCCGGGTGCCCGGCGTCAGGCCCATGTTCAAAAAATGACGGCGCAGCGCACCTTCGCCTCCCACCGCCTCGATGGTGGCGGCTTTGCCCAGCGGCAGCTTGTCCAGCGTCATTGCTGCGGCACCTCCTCTTTTATATATAAGAATTAGTATCCTCTAACGCGCACAACTATAGCATCCGAAAACGCAAAAGTCAAGGCGCGGCCCCGACGCCCGGTCCGGGAATGTTTGAATATGCATTTTTATGCATAGATATTCACCGATATGCGCGGCCCGCAGCGCCGCCGGCAAGATTTTGCGCCCCGGCGCAGCCCTGATAAACAGGATATAGGGCAATGCGAACGAGAGAACTTGCCTCGAAAAGTATGATTTTGTTCAAAGCGACAAAAAGCCGAGGAATTCATAAAAATTCATTGACAAAGCATAAATATGCGGTATACTAAACCCAAGGTTTCCCCCAGCACAGGACGGGGACTACCCAAAAAACAACGCCCCCGCTGCGGGGGAACAAAGAGGAGTGTATCCATATGAAAAAACTGATCTCCGTGGCTCTGGCCGGCGTGATGGCCCTGGGCCTCGCCGCCTGCGGCTCCACCCCCGCCAGCGAGCCCGCTTCCGGCAGCACCGCCGCTTCCGCCGCCTCCGGCTCTTCCGCCGCTTCCGCCTCGGCTTCCACCGAGAGCAAGCAGTACATCTTCAGCGTGGATGACCTGACCGGCAAGACCATCGGCGTGCAGCTGGGCACCACCGGCGACACCTACGCCCAGGACATCGAGGGCGCCACCGTTGAGCAGTTCAACAAGTTCAACGACGCGGTCCTGGCTCTGAAGCAGGGCAAGGTGGACGCGGTCATCATCGACAACGAGCCCGGCAAGGTGTTCGTGGAGCAGAACCCCGACATCACCATGCTGGACGAGGACTTCGCCGTGGAGGACTACGCCATCGCGCTGAACAAGGGCAGCGAGATGACCGAGAAGTTCAACGAGGCCATTGCCGCCATCAAGGAGAACGGCACCCTGGACGCCATCCTGGACAAGTACATCAACGGCGTGGAGGGCGCCGAGGGCTATGTGACCCCCGAAGGCACCGAGTATCCCAACGGCACCCTGACCATGGCCACCAACGCCTACTTCCCCCCCTACGAGTACTACGAGGGCGATGAGATCGTGGGCATCGACGCCGAGTTCGCCAAGGCCATCTGCGACTACCTGGGCTACGAGCTGAAGATTGAGGACATGGAGTTTGCCTCCATCATCCCCGCCATCAACAGCGGCAAGGCTGACTTCGGCGCCGCCGGCATGACCGTCACCGAGGAGCGCCTGCTGAACGTGGACTTCACCGACAGCTACTGCACCGGCATCCAGTCCGTTCTGGTGCTGAAATAAGGGCTGGCAATCAGAGAGGTTTTAGTGTATAATTAATCGCACAAGTGTGCGGCAGAACAGGGGCCGGCTTTCCTGGCCCCTGTTCCTGTGCAGAGAGGAAGGTGGCCTATGGGCCTGTTGCAGTCCATCACGGCCAGCGAGTTCTGGCAGAAACACATTTATCTGAATTTCATTGCAGAGGACCGCTGGAAGTATCTCACCGACGGCCTGCAGAACACCATCCTCATCACCATCGGCGCGCTGGTCATCGGCATCGCCCTGGGCGCGATGGTTGCGGTGGTGCGGGTCACCCACGACAAGGCCGGCAAGCCCGGCATCGGTCTGGGGCTGGTGAACCTTGTCTGCAAGGTCTACCTCACGGTCATCCGCGGCACCCCTGTGGTGGTGCAGCTGCTCATCATGTGGTTCGTGGTGTTCGCCTCGGCGAAATCGGACCAGAAGCTGATGGTGGCCATCATCGCCTTCGGCATCAACTCCGGCGCTTACGTGGCGGAAATTTTCCGCAGCGGCATCATGAGCGTCGACCCGGGGCAGATGGAGGCCGGCCGCAGCCTGGGCCTTTCCTACGGCCAGGTGATGCTGCGCGTCATCATGCCTCAGGCGGTGAAGAACATCCTGCCCACCCTCATCAACGAGTTCATCGCCCTGGTCAAGGAGACCGCCGTGGCGGGCTACATCGCCCTGGGCGACCTGACCCGCGGCGGCGACCAGATCCGAAGCCAGACCTGGGACGCGTTCCCGCCGCTGCTGGCGGTGGCGGCCATCTATCTGGTCGTTGTCATGCTGCTGGAGAAGCTGGGCAGAACTGTGGAAAGGAGGCTGGCGCAGAGTGATAGAAGTTAAAGGTCTTTGCAAAAAATTCGGCAAGGTCACCGTGCTGGACGAGCTGAACATCACCATCAACAAAGGCGATAAAATGGTGCTGGTGGGGCCCTCCGGCTGTGGCAAGTCCACCTTCCTGCGCTGCCTCAACCAGCTGGAAGTGCCCGACGGGGGCGAGATCTGGTTCGACGGCCAGCTGGTGAACGGCCGGGGGACCGACATCAACGCCCTGCGCCGGCGCATGGGCATGGTGTTCCAGCATTTCAACCTGTTCCCTCACCTGACGGTGAAGCAGAACATCACCCTGGCCCCGGTGCTGCAAAAGCTCAAGACCCAGGCCGAGGCCGACGAGCAGGCCATGCAGCTGCTGGAGCGCATCGGTCTGGCCGACAAGGCGAACGCCTATCCCAACACCCTTTCCGGCGGCCAGAAGCAGCGCATCGCCATCGTGCGGGCGCTGGCCATGAACCCGGAGGTGCTGCTGTTCGACGAGCCCACCAGCGCCCTTGACCCCGAGATGGTGGGCGAGGTGCTGCAGCTGATGAAGGAGCTGGCGGCCAGCGGCATGACCATGGTGGTGGTCACCCACGAGATGGGCTTTGCCCGCGAGGTGGCCAACCGGGTGGTGTTCATCAACGAGGGCAAGGTGCAGGAGGACGAACCCCCCGCCGAGTTCTTCTCGAACCCCAAGAACCCCCGCCTGCAGGAATTCCTTTCCAAGGTGCTGTGAAAATTTCATCCCAAAGACCCCGGCGCGGGGCGGCGTTCTACCGCCCCGCGCCTTTGTGCGTTTTGTACAAATGGTTTGGTCAAAACGACAACAGGGTGTGAAAATGGGGCTGATAGTGCAAACTCAAAGACCGACCCACACAAGACAAAGGCGCAAAGCGCGTGCTACAATGAAGCCAAAGAGCACCGCCCCGCCCCAAAGGGGCCCAAACGCTGAAAGGAAGGACGCGCAAATGAAGTTTCTGAACGTTGAGATCCCGGTGAAGAACCTGCCCGAGCTGGATCAGGGCTTTGTTCCTCTGGGCCTCTTTTTCAAGTATCACCAGCTGGCCGCCACCAAGCCCCTGTGCATCGCGGTGGAGCGCAGCGGCGGGCAGATCGGCACCTGGGAGTGCAAGGTCTGCGGCACCCCCGAGATGGCCGAGGCCGACGCCTACTATGTGGACCGCATGGTCAAGTTCCTTTTGTGGAGCTGGGGCGGCTTCAAGGTGTACATCTGCGGCGACGACGCCCTGGCCCGCCAGATCCAGAAGGCCTACACTGCCACCGGCACCCGCGCCTTCGACAAGGACTTCATGGAGAACGTCTACGAGCGGGAATTCCAGGTCATCAGCCTGCCCTACGAGAGCCGCCCCACCGCCTTCCAGAAGTCGGAGAGCGTGGGCCGGCACACCAACGGCGCCCGCATCGGCTTTGACGCCGGCGGCTCCGACCGCAAGGTGAGCGCCGTCATCGACGGCGAGACCATCTACAGCGAAGAGGTGGTCTGGTACCCCAAGGTCAACCCCAACCCCGACTACCACTACCTGGGCATCCTGGCCGCCTGCGCCACCGCCGCCGCCAAGATCATGGAAAAGGGCCGCAAGGTGGACGGCATCGGCGTTTCCTCCGCCGGCGTCTACATCGACAACAAGTGCATGGTGGCCAGCCTGTTCCTGAAGGTGAACAAGTCCGACTTTGAAAAGAAGGTCAAGAACATCTACACCCGCGTGGCCGAGGACCTCTCCCGCATGCTGGGCTACGAGATCCCCGTGGTGGTGGCCAACGACGGCGACGTGTCCGCGCTGGCGGGCGCCATGGGCCTGGGCGAGAACGGCATCATGGGCATCGCCATGGGCACCAGCGAGGCCGTGGGCTATGTGGACGGCGAGGGCAACATCTGCGGCTGGCTGAACGAGCTGGCCTTCGCCCCCGTGGACGGCCAGCCCGGCGCCATGGAGGACGAGTGGAGCGGCGACATCGGCTGCGGCGTGAAGTACTTCAGCCAGGACGGCGTGAACAAGCTGGCCCCCCGCGCCGGCATCGAGCTGGACGAGACCGAGCCTCCCGCAAAGCGCCTGAAGGTGGTGCAGGAGCTGATGGCCGCCGACGACGAGCGCGCCGCCGCGGTCTACCGCAGCATCGGCGTGTATCTGGGCCACACCATGGGCCTCTACGCCCAGTTCTACGACATCCATCATGTGCAGATGATGGGCCGCGTGATGAGCGGCAAGGGCGGCGACATCATCCTGGCCGAGGCGGCCCGGGTGATGGACGAGGAGTACCCCGACGTGGCCTTCCGCCCCGAGGCTCCCGACGAGATGACCCGCCGCGTGGGCCAGAGCTCCGCGGCCGCCAGCCTGCCGGAAGTGAAATAAGCCCCGGCTGCAACAAAAGCGAACTTTTCCCCCGCCTGCGGGCGGGGGATTTTTTTGTGCCCCAAAGTGGCGAAATATGGTATACTGTTTGGCGAGGAGGCGGGGATCGTGAACACAGACACCCTTCAAAAAAACAGGACCCGGCTGCTGCCGGCGCTCTTCATCCTGCTCACCGCGGTGCTACTGATGTGTGTGGTCACCCAAAGCTCGCCGCTCTATCCGCTGAACGGCTGGGTGGACTCCCAGTGCTTTTTCACCGTGGGCAAAAGCATGGCCGCGGGTCAGGTGCTCTACCGGGATGTGTATGAGCAGAAGGGCCCGCTGCTTCTGGGGCTGCACGCCGCGGCCAGCCTTGTGCAGCGGGACGGCTTTCTGGGCGTGTGGCTGATGCAGGTGGGCGCGGCCGCGGTGTTCCTGGCGGCGAGTTACAAACTGCTGCGCCTGTTCGGCCCCCGCTGGGCCTGCCTGGGGGCGCTGCCCTTTCTGGGCGCGGCGGCCTACACCTCGGTGAGCTATGTGGCGGGCGACAGCGCCGAGGAGTGGTGCATGCCGCTGCTGGCGGTCTGCCTCTACGGGCTGGTGAAGGCGTGCATGGAGCGCCGTCCGCTGGGCCTTCGCTGGGCCTTTGCCGCCGGCGTGCTGGGCGGATGCGTGCTCTGGATCAAATATTCCATGCTGGGCTTTTTCCTCGCCTGGGGCGCGGCCATGCTGGTCATGGCCCTGCGCTGGAAGGGCTGGCGGGAGGCGCTGGCCGAGTGCGGCGCCGTGCTGTTGGGCGCGGCGGCGGCCACCCTGCCGTGGGTGGTCTATTTCGGCGTGAACGGCGCGCTGGACGACTGGTTCACCGCCTATTTTTACAACAATCTGTTCCTCTATGCCTCGGGGGCGGGCGGCCCCGCCGCCGTCCTGAAAAAGGTGGCCCAGTCGCTCTGGTACGCCATGGAGCACAACCGGCTCCAGGGGGCGCTGCTGCTGGCGGGCCTGGGCTGCCTTCTGCCCCTGGTCCGGGAGCGGGCCCTGCGGGCGGCCGCGGCGCTGGCCGGGCTGTTCTTCGGTCTGGCCCTCACCACTTACGGCGCGGGGGGCTGGCTGTATTACTTCCAGATCTTCATGGTCTTTCTGCCGCTGGCCTTTGTGCTGCCGGTGTGGCTGTGCGGAAAAGTGACCTTCCGCCTGCCGAAAGGGGTTTTGGCGGCGGGCCTGTGCCTCGCCCTGGCCGCGGGGGTGGCCGCCGGCTGGTGGCGCACTCCCAGCCGCCCGATGCTGGGCACCCGCCGGGAGGACACGGTGCAGTATCAGTTCAGCCGCATCGTGCAGGCCAGCGACGACCGCTCCATGACCGTGCGCCACATGCTGGACGGCGGGTTCTACACCGTCTGCGATGTGACCCCGACTCAAAAGTACATCGGGAAATTCAACGTTCCGCTGGAGGAGATGCGCTCGGAGCTGGACCGCTACGTGACCGACCGGGAGGTGGAGTTCGTGGTGACCCGCTGCGAGGCGGAAAACTGGAAGGAATACAAGGCCCAGGACGAGCCCTTCCTTCTGGAGAACGGCTATGTGCAGGTGGCCGACGGGGAGGGCCCCTATCTGGACAACGGCAAGCTGCTCAACATGCGCTATTATCTCTACCGCCGCGCGGAACACGCGGGCGCTTGAGCGCGGACAAAACAAAAGGACCGGCGGGGAAGACCCCGCCGGTCCTTTTTATCATGCAAAGAATACAAAGAGTAATTGATTTGCTTATTTGTTCTTTCTGTAAAAATCGATGAGCGCCTGGGTGCCCTCGTCCGCACCGCCGGCGGCGGCGAACTCCTCATACACCTTGAGCACGCTCTCCACCATGGGCAGGCTCTCGCCCCGGGCGGCGGCCTCTTCGCAGATGATCTTCATGTCCTTGATGAAGTGCTTCACAAAGAAGCCGGGGGCGAAGTCGCCCGCCAAAGCGCGGGGAGCCATGTTGGCGATCTGCCAGCTGCCCGCCGCGCCGCCGCCGATGGCCGCCAGCATCTTCTGGGGGTCAAGGCCGGCCTTCTCGGCGTAATGGATGGCCTCGGTGTAGGCGGCGGTGGCGCCCGCCACGGCGATCTGGTTGGCGGCCTTGGTGTGCTGGCCGAAGCCCGCGGGGCCCATCAGCAGCACGCTCTTGCCCATGGCGTTGAAGAAGGGCAGGGCCTTCTCAAAGGCGTCCTCGTCGCCGCCCACCATGATGGACAGGGTGGCCTCCCGCGCGCCCTTGTCGCCGCCGGAGACCGGCGCGTCCAGCACGGCGATGCCCTTCTCCTTGCCCAGGGCGTAGAGCTTCTGGGCCAGGGTGGGGCTGGAGGTGGTCATGTCCACCGCCACGGTGCCGGGGCGGGCGGAGTCGAGGATGCCGCCCTCGCAGCAGAACACCTCCTCCACGTCGGCGGGATAGCCCACCATCACGAACACGAAGTCCGCGTCCGCCACCGCCTCGGCGATGGTGCGGCAGGGGATGAAGCCGAACTCGGGCGCCTTGGCGGCCACTTTCTCATAGTGGTGGCCGTAGGCCTTCACTTCCCAGCCGGCCTTTACCAGATGCCCGGCCTGGGACGCGCCCATCACGCCGGTGCCGATCCATGCGACTTTCTGCTTTTCCATCTTCAACACTCCTTATCTCATCCGGGGGATGCCGGAATTTTACCGATGAAATCTCAAGCCTCCTGCACCGCGTCGGCGCGGGTGACCACCCGCACCCAGCGCCCGCTGCAAAGGCGGATGAAGCCCAGGATGCTCTTGACGATGTTGTCGCACCGCAAACAGAAGAACACCACCGGCGCGGACCAGTGGAACACAAAGCCGCCCAAAAGGCCCAGCGGGATGGCCAGCACCCAGAGCAGGCCGCTGTCCAGAATGAGGTTGGTGCGCACGTCGCCGCCGCCCCGCAGCACGCCCACCACCATCACGGTGCCCACCGCCTGGAAGGGCTGGATGGCCGCCAGAATAGTCATCAGGATGAGGGCGGTGTCGTGGGCCTGCTGGCTCACGTTGTAAAGGCTCATGATGGGCCGCTGGCCCGCCAGCAGCAGGGCCGTGCCCGCAAGGCTGAGCACAACGCTCACCACCACCGTGCTGTTGGCGGCCCGGCGCGCGTCCGCAAGGCGGCCCTCGCCGATGGTCTTGCCCACCACCACGGCGGTGGCGTTGGCCATGCCGAAGATGAACACGCTCACCAGATTGTTCACCACGTTCACGATGCTCACCGCGCTGGTGAAGCTGGGGCCCATGTGGCCGATGGTCAGGTTGGTCACCGCCACGCCCAGCGCCCACAAAAGCTCGTTGCTCACCACCGGCACGCTGTTGCGCACATAGTCGCTGAACAGCCCGCTGCGAAAGCGCAGCAGCCATTTGGGGGTGAAGCACACCGTGCGCTCGATGCGGTACATATACACCAGCACCGCCGCGCACTCGAACAGGCGGGCCATGATGGTGCCCAGCGCCGCGCCCCGCACCCCCAGCTCCGGCGCGCCCAGCTTGCCGAAGATGAAGCAGTAGTTGAAGAACACGTTCACGAAGAAGCTGCTGGAATAGACGGCGATGCTCACCTTCACCTGCTCCACCGCCCGCAGGCACATGATGTAGCAGTTGGAGAAGCTGTAAAAAACAAAGCTCACCGACAGCCATTCCAGATAGGCCGCGCCCTCCCGGATGACGTCCGCGTCGGTGGCGAAGATGTGCATGATCTGCACCGGGAACAGCCGCCCCAGCACGGTGAACAGCGCCGACGCGCCCAGGGCGAAGCGCAGGCTGAGGGCGAAGATCTGTCGGATGCGCAGCATGTCCCGCTTGCCCCAGTACTGGGCGATGAGCACCGCCGCGCCGCTGGCCAGCCCGAAGCCGGTAACGTTGAGGATGATGAACAGCTGGCCCCCCAGATTGGCGGCGGCGATGGCCGTGTCGCCCAGCTGGCCCAGCATGATGATGTCCATCATGTTCACGCCCAGGTTGATGACGTTCTGGATGGCGATGGGCAGGGTGATGGCCAGCACCCGCCGGTAGAAATTCCAGTCGGTGTAGAACCGGGTTTGCAGTGTTTGCAGCATAAAATCTCCTCACAAATATGTTGCTGATTCCCAGTATAACACGGCTTGAGCCGGTTGAACAGTCCCCGCAGAAAGGTATATTTTTTCAGAAAAAGTTTGCACAATCGGCCGGAATGCGGTATACTAATGGCAGAATCTGCAATTTTCGCCCCCGCAGGGAAAAAGGAGGCAGGGCATGGGATACACGCCGCTTGAACTGGAGCGTCCGCTGGCCATCGACCGCATCTATTCGGTGCACTATTTTGAGTACGGGCCGGACTACGCCTTTGTGGGTGAGAGCCACGATTTCTGGGAACTGGTCTACGCCGACAAGGGCGAGGTGTACGTCACCGCCGGCGAGGAGGAGAAGCTGCTGAAAAAGGGGCAGATGATCTTCCATGAGCCGGGCGAGTTCCACAACGTGCGGGCCACCGGCGACGGCGCGCCCAACATCGTCATCATCTCCTTCGAGTGCAACGGCCCCGCCATGGACTTTTTCCGTCACCGGGTGGTGAACGTGAGCGACAACGAGCGGGTGCTGCTGGCCCGCATCGTGGAGATGGCCGGCGCGGCCTTCTCCACCCCGCTGGACGACCCCCTCACCCCCCACCTCATCCGGCGGGAGGCCGCGCCCTTCGGCTGCGAGCAGATCATCGGCGTTTCGCTGGAGTACATGCTGCTGTGCCTTGTGCGCCGGGGGGACGAGACCCCTGCCAGCCGCCCCACCAGCCTCATCCGCGAGCGCAGCCAGAACGAATTTTTGGCCCGGGTGCAGCAGTATCTGGAGGCCAACATCCAGCGCCGGCTGACCCTGAGCGACATCTGCCGCGACAATCTGGTGGGCCGCAGCTATCTGCAGAAGGTCTTCCGGGAAAAGACCGGCGGCGGCGCCATGGAGTACTTTGGCAACCTGAAGATCCAGAAGGCCAAGGAGATGATCCGCCAGGGCAGCCACAACTTCACCGAGATCGCCGCCCTTTTGGGCTACAATTCCATCCACTATTTCTCCCGCCACTTCAAAAAGGTCACCGGCATGACCCCCTCGGAGTACGCCAGCAGCGTGAAGGTGCTGGCACGCCGGGGCAGAGGTGAGGAATGAATCCCGCCGGCAAGGCGGAAGGGGAGACCGGCGCGCTGCGCCGGTTTTCTGCACTCTGGCTGCTGCTGCCCGCCGCGGGCGTGCTGGCCGTGGTCAGCCGCAGTTCTCCCTTCTATGCCGTGAACAACTGGTCGGACGCGCAGTGCTTCTTTTTGATGGGCAAGGCCATGGCCCAGGGGCGGGTGCTCTATGTGGACGCGGTGGACCAGAAGGGCCCGCTGCTGTTTTTCCTGCACTGCATCGCCAACTGGGTCCAGGCGGACGGCTTTTTGGGCGTCTGGCTCATCGAGATCGCCGCGGCGGCGCTGTTTTTGTACTTCGCCCGGCGGCTGTTCCTTCTGTGCGGCGCGGGCCGGGCGGCCGCGCTGGCACCGGCGCTGGTGCTGGCGGTGAGCTATTCCACCGTCGCCTTCCAAAAGGGCGACAGCGCCGAGGAGCTCTGCCTTCCCCTGCTGCTGGGCGGGGTGGTGCTGGGGCTGGAAACGCTGCGCCTGCGCCGCCCGCTCACCCTGCGGCTGGGCCTCGCCCTGGGCCTTTTGTGCGGCGCGGTGTTCTGGATCAAGTATAACCTCTGCGCCCCCTTCGGGGCGGTGGCCCTGGTGCTGCTGCCCTGGGGCCTTGCCCGCCGGGACTGGAAAGGCCTCGGCCGGGTGGTGCTGGGCGGCGTGCTGGGTCTTGCGGCCATGAGCCTGCCCTGGCTTTTCTACTTTTGGGTGAACGGCGCGCTGGACGAGATGTGGTACAACTATTTTTACTGCAATCTCTTCCTCTATTCCGACTCGGCCGACGCCGCCCTGCCTCAGATGCTGGCCAGCATGTGGCGCAACATCCGCTCTGACCTGCGCCTCAACTGGGTGTTCGGCGTGTTCGTGGTGCTGGGGCTGCTCTGGTTCACCTTCGGCCCCGGAGCCCGGGGCGAAAAGCGGGACGCGGCCTTCTGGCTGCAGCGCCTGCTTGTGCCGCTGAGTTTTCTGGCGGTGACGGCGGCCATCTACGGCACGCCCCACAACGTCCCCATCTACTACGCCCTGGCGCTGGTGCTGTTCGTGCCCTTCGGCTTTGTGCCGGTGCTGGCGGCGGTGCGGGCCGTGGTGGACAAGTTGGCGGGCACCGGGCGGTTCAGCAGCTGGCTGTGGGCGGTCCTGGCCGCGGCGGCGCTGGCCGCCGGCGTGGGCTTCGCATGGTGGCACACCCCCAACCATCAGGCCTTCGGCCAAAAGCGGGCGGATACGGTGCAGTATCAGTTCGCCCAGGTGATGCGCAGCGAGCCGGACCCCAGCTATGAGATGTGGGGCGTGCTGGACCGGGGCTTCGGCATGGCGGCGGACCTGCTGCAGGCCAGCCCCTACATCGGCAGCTTCAACCTGCCGGTGGAGGAGATCCAGCAGGAGTTTTACGGCGACCCCGCCTTCGACACCGAGTTCATCATCTGCGGCAACTATGAGGATGACTATCAGACGAACCTGGCTCAATGGCAGCCGCTGCTGGAACAGCACGGCTATGTGCTGGTGAGCGAAGGGCAGGAGCTTCAGCTCAACCGAAAGACCTACTACACCGTGCGCTATCTGCTGTATCAGCGGCAGGAATAAAAAACAAACAAGGCGGCCCGCCGGATGCATTTCCGGCGGGCCGCCTTTTATTCTTTTGAGATGCGGTTCACAGGGCGGCTTCGGCAGCGGCCAGTTTGGCCGTGTCCTCCACCACCACGGTGAAGCTGAAGGGGTCCACCTCGGTCACCTTGCCAAGGGCCCGGGTGGCCAGCAGCCGGGGGGTGCGGTTGATCGCGATCTCGGCGGTCTCGGTGGGGCCGGTGCGGCGGTACTGCAAAAGGCCGCCGTCCGCCCGCGTCACCCGGAAATCGCCCTCCCAGAAGGCGTCGCACTCTTTGCGCAGCTTCGCCAGCTGGCGCAAAAGGGGCTTGATGCGGTTCTCGGTGGAGTCCCAGTCGTAGTAGGCCCGGTTGAAGGGGTCCCGATAGCCCTGCATGCCCACCTCGTCGCCGTAGTAGATGCAGGGCACCCCCGGCAGGGTGAACAGCATGGCGTAGGCCAGCCGCACCAGCCGGATGCCGTGGTCGTACTTGGGTTTGGGCAGCCGCCGCCCGCTCTGCCAGTAGCGGTCCCGTCCCTCGGCGGGTTCGTCCTCCAGCGCGGTGAGGATGCGCTCGGTGTCATGGGTGCCCACATGGTTCATCAGCGCGTGTAGCGCCGGGGCAGGGTAGTGCTCGCAGATGGCGGTGAGCTGCTCGGCGGCGCACAGGGCGCTGCCGCCACGCAGGAAATTCAGGATGGCGGTGCGGAAGGGATAGTTCATCACTCCGTCCAGCCCTTTGCCCAGCAGGTAGGTGCGGCGCACGCCGTAGGCCTCTTTGGTGGTGGCGTCCTCCCACACCTCGCCCAGCAGATAGCAGTCCGGCCCGTGGGCCTTCACCGCCTTGCGGATGCTCTCGATGAAATCGTCGGGCAGTTCATCCGCCACGTCCAGCCGAAAGCCGTTGGCACCCCGGGAGAGCCAGGTGTCGATGACGCCGCCCTTGCCGCAGATGAACTGCTGGTAGGCGGGGTCGTCCTCCCGCACCTCGGGCAGGGTCTCGAAGCCCCACCAGCTGCGGTAGCCGCAGGGGTATTTTTGGTCGAAGTCGTACCAGCTGCGGTAGGGGCTGTTCGGGTCGTGGTAGGCCCCGCCCTGGCCGTAGCGGCCCTCCCGGTTGAAGTAGAGGCTGTCCGACCCGGTGTGGCTGAACACGCCGTCCAGAATGATGCGGATGCCCTTTTCCTTCGCCTCCCGGCAGAGCAGGGTGAACTCCTCGTTGGTGCCCAGCAGGGGGTCGGCGTTCAGATAGTCGGCGGTGTTGTAGCGGTGGTTGGCGTGGGCCTCGAAGATGGGGTTCAGGTAGATCCAGGTGACCCCCAGCTCCTGCAGATAGCCGAGCTTTTTGCGGATGCCCTCAAAGTCGCCGCCGAAGTAGTCCAGGTTCAGCTGGCCGCCCTGTTCGTTGGGCCAGAAGTAGGGCTCGCCCTGCTTGTTGGCCCGGTAGACCCGGTCGGCAAAGGGCATCACCGGGTGGGGCCTGCCCTCGAAAAAGCGGTCGGGGAAGATCTGGTACATCACCCCGCCCCGCAGGGCCTTCGGGGTGGCAAAGTCCGCCTCGTAGACGGTGAGCTGCCAGCAGGCGCCCGCCGTCCAGCTGAGCACTGCCTCGCCCAGCTCGCCCCGGTAGAGCTTGCGAAAGTCGGAATAGAGGTCGAAGTAGTAGAAGTAAAGCCCCACCTCGTCCAGCGTCAGGCTCAGGCGGAAGTGGTTCACCCCTTCCACGCAGCCCTTGAAATCCATGCGGTATTCCACGGGGTCGCCGCCGTCCTTGGTGAGCACCAGCCGCGGCTCCACAAAGCCGTAGTGCTCGGGGATGGTCAGCGCCAGGCGCAGGGGCTCGCCCGTCCTCACCGCCCCGCGGGGGGTCTTGTAGGCGCTGTCAAGGCTGTTGAACAGATGGTCCAAGCAAGATCGCTCCTCTGGCAAGAGAAATTGGCGGCAGGTCCAGGCCGCGCTTCAAAAAATGCCCCCGGGCGCTTTGGGCCGGGGGCACGGGGTTCATTTCACCGGGCTGGCGCCCCAGATGTTGTTGGCGTAATCGGTGACCGACCGGTCGGCGCTGAACACGCCGCTGCCCGCGATGTTGGCAAGGCTCATCTGGTTCCAGCGGGTGCGGTCGGCGTAGAGCTTCGCAAGGTCCGTGTGAGCGCGGCGGTAATCGGCAAAGTCCGCCAGCACCATGTAGGGGTCCACATTGCGCAGGTTGTTCACGATCTCGTGGAAGTCCTCGCCGTTCCAGCCCTTCTCCAGGAAGTTCAGCACTTCCAGGGTGACCTCGTCCCGGTTGGCGAACATGCTGGGATGGTAGCCCATGGCCTTGAGGGCGTTCACTTCCTCGGTGCGCATGCCGAAGATGACCTCGTTGTCCATGCCGGCGGCGTCGGCGATCTCCACGTTGGCGCCGTCCAGGGTGCCCAGAGTGATGGCGCCGTTCAGCATGAACTTCATGTTGCCGGTGCCGGAAGCCTCGGTGCCCGCAAGGCTGATCTGCTCGCTCACCTCGCTGGCGGGCATCAGACGCTCGCTGGTGGTGACGTTGTAGTCCTCCAGGTAGACCACCTTCAGGATGTCCCGCACGGCGGGATCGGCGTCGATGTATTCGCCCAGCTTGCAGATCAGGCGGATCATCTGCTTGGCCATGTAGTAGCCGGGGGCCGCCTTGGCGCCGAAGATGTAGGTCTTGGGGGGCACGTCGGCGCCCGGGTTGGCCTTCAGATACAGGTACTGGGCGGCGATGTTCAGCGCGTTCAGGTGCTGGCGCTTGTACTCGTGCATCCGCTTGACCTGGCAGTCGAAGATGGAGTTCGGGTCGATGACCTGGCCGGTGGTCTTTTTCAGGTGGGCGGCAAATTCCGCCTTGTTGGCCTTCTTCACGGCGTCCAGCGCGTCCAGCACCTTCTTGTCGTTCTTGAAGGCGGCCAGACGGCTCAGCTGGGAGGCGTCGTGCTTGAAGCCGGGGCCGATCACGTCGCTCAGCAGCTTGGTCAGCGCCGGGTTGCCCGCCAGCAGCCAGCGGCGGTAGGCGATGCCGTTGGTGACGTTCTTGAAGGCCTGGGGCTTGTAGAGGTAGTAGTCGTGGAAAACGCTGTCCTTGATGATCTCGCTGTGCAGCTTGGACACGCCGTTGATGGAGTGGCACACATAGCAGCAGATGTTGGCCATGCGCACCTGACCGTCGCCCAGGATGGCCATGTAGTCGATCTTGCCCTGGTCGCCGGGGAAGGCCTTTTCAAAGTCGGCCCGGCAGCGGCGGTCCAGCTCCTGCACGATGGTGTAGATGCGGGGCAGGGTGGTGCGGAAGATGTCGATGTTCCACTTCTCCAGCGCCTCGCTCATCACGGTGTGGTTGGTGTAGGCGAAGGTGCGCCGGCAGATGTCGAAGGCTTTGTCCCAGCCGTAGCCGCACTCGTCCAGCAGAATGCGCATCAGCTCGGGGATGGCCAGGGTGGGATGGGTGTCGTTCAGCTGGATGGCCGCCTTCTCAGGCAGGGTGTCCAGGCTGCCGAACTGGGCCAGATGGTTCTGGCAGATGTCGCCGATGGAGGCGGCGGACAAAAAGTACTGCTGGCGCAGGCGCAGGATCTTGCCCTCCATGTGGTTGTCGTTGGGGTAGAGGATCTTGCTGATGAGCTCCGCCGAGGCGTTCTGGCGGATGGCGTTGCCGTACTCGCCGGCGTTGAAGCTCTTCATGTCGAAGTCCGGCGCTTTGGCCTGCCACAGGCGCAGCTTGGCAACGCCCGGCCCGTCGTAGCCCTGAACGTACATGTCGCTGGGCACGGCGATGACGCTGTTGTAGTTCTTGTGGATGACGTGGTGGAAGCTGCCCTGCCAGCTCTCCTCGATCTCGCCGTCAAACTTGACCTCGATGCTCTGGTCGGGGTGGCTCTTCAGCCACACCTGGCCGCCGGGCAGCCAGTTGTCGGCCTTTTCCTGCTGCCAGCCGTCCACGATCTTCTGCTTGAAGATGCCGTACTCGTACAGGATGGAGTAGCCGGTGCCGGCGATGCCGGTGGTGGCCATGCCGTCCAGATAGCAGGCGGCCAGACGGCCCAGGCCGCCGTTGCCGAGGCCCGCGTCGGGCTCTTCGTCGTAGATGCTCTCCAGCTTGATGTCGGCGTCCGCCAGAACGGCCTCGGCCACATCCGCCAGCCCCAGGCTGAACAGGCTGTTCTTCAGGCTGCGGCCCATCAAAAACTCCATGCACAGGTAGTACACCTGCTTTGCGCCGGTGCCGTAGGCCCGGCTGATGAACTTCTTGTGGCCGTCGCTCATCATGCGCCGGGCGATGAGCGCCAGCACACGATAGATCTGCTGGTTGCTGGCCACGTCCAGCGTGGTGCCGTATTCGCTGGCCAGCATGTCCTTGAGAAGTTTGTCAAATTCCCGTTTCGTATACTTTGCCAAATGTATCTCCCCTTGTTTTGTATTGGACAAAAAGGCGCGGCCGCCGGGAAAGGGCGGCGCAGGCCTTGAGAAAAGCGGTCCATATGCTTTTCTATTGTACCAAGTTTTGCCGGCTGTTTCAAGAAAAAATCCGTTCCCGGGAACCGAAATCCGCCCTTGCGGAGCCAAAAGAGGGCGGAATTTCAAAAAATGGGCTTTCCTGCGCCGGTGAAATATATTATAATAGCGTATAAAAGAGAACCGGGCGCGCCCCGGCTTTGAATACAAGAAGATTCGATTGCGAGGGAAGACCATGCCTGCGAACAAAGTGAAACTGACGGTGTGCGGGTCCAATTATGTGATCTCCACCACCGATCCTGAGGAATATGTGCAGTCTCTGGCTGAGCGGCTGGACAAGGATATGAACGAACTGATGAACCAGAGCCCTTCGGCCAGCGTTGCCGCCAGCGCGGTGGTGGTGGCCCTGGGCTATCTGGACGAACTGCAGAAGAACGCCTCCAGCGCCGACAACATGCGCAGCCAGATCAAGGACTATCTGGAGGACGCCGCCAAGGCCAAACTGGCCGCCGAGCAGGCCCGCCGCGAGGTGGAGCGCCTGCAGAAGGAAGTGCAGCGCCTGCGGGAGAGCCGCGCATGACCGGGCAGCCGGACCCCGTCCAGGCGGCGCGCCTGGCAAAGAAATACGGCCTTCGCCGTTCGGTGGAGGTGCTGGCCCCGGCGGGGGACGGCGAAGCCCTGCGGGCCGCCGTCTTTGCCGGGGCAAACGCGGTGTATCTGGGCCTCAAGCAGTTCAGCGCCCGGCGCACCGCCGGCAATTTTGACGCACAGCAGCTGAAAGAGGCGGTGGCCTTTTGCCACGCGCGGGACGTGCGCGTCCACGCGGCGGTGAATACCACCGCCTTTTCCGGCGAACTGGGCCTTCTGGCCGACACCATCCGCATGGCCGCCGAGGCCGGGGTGGACGCCCTCATCGTGCAGGACCTGGCCACCGCCGCCCTGGCGCGGCAGATGGCCCCCGGCCTTGCCCTCCACGGCTCCACCCAGCTCACCGTCCACACCCTGTCCGGGGTGCGGCAGCTGGCGGAAATGGGCTTCGAGCGGGCCATCCTGGCCCGGGAGCTGAGCCTTGCCGAAATTGCCGCCATCACCAAGGAAAGCCCCATCGAGATCGAGGTGTTCGTCCACGGGGCGCTGTGCATGTCGGTGTCCGGCCAGTGCTACATGAGCGCCTTTCTGGGCGGGCGCAGCGGCAACCGGGGCGAGTGCGCCGGGCCCTGCCGGCTGCCCTTCGCGGCGGACGGCTCCGGGGCGGCCCATCTGTCCCTGAAAGACCTGTGCGCCGTGGGCAGCCTGCCCGCCCTGGCCGAGGCCGGGGTGGCCAGCGTCAAAATTGAAGGCCGGCTGCGGGGGCCGGAGTATGTGGCCGCCGCCGTCAACGCCTGCCGCAAGAGCCTTGCGGGAGAAGCCTTTGATAAGCAGCAGCTGCAGGATGTGTTCTCCCGCTCCGGCTTCACCAACGGCTACATCGAGGGAAAAATCAGCGGCGCCATGTTCGGCGTGCGCACCCCCGAGGACACCGCCGCCAGCAAGGCGGCCATGCCCGCCATCCGGGAGCTCTACCGCCGGGAGGCCCAGCGGGTGCCGGTGGCCTTCACGGTCACCGTGGCCGAAAATGGCTGCACTCTGGCCGCCGCCGACGGCGCGGGCCGCCGGGCCGAAGCGGCCCTGGCCGGGGCCATGGAGCCCGCCCGGGCCAGCCAGCGCCCCGCCATCGAAAAGGCGCTGGCCAAGACCGGCGGCACCCCTTTTTATTCCGAGAGCGTGGACTTTGAGGGCGAGCCGGGCTATCTGCCCGCCTCGGCCTGGAACGATGCCCGCCGCGCCGTGCTGGAGCAGCTTCTGGCCCTGCGCAGCGCGCCCAAAGCCTGGAACTGCGCCCCCGCCCGCCTGCCCGCGGCGCGGCGGCACGCCCTGGGCGCAAGGCAGCTCTGGGCCCGCTTTGAAGGGCCGGAGCAGCTGCCCGCGCCCCTGCCCGGGGACCTTGCGGGCATCATCCTGCCCCTTTTGCGCTGGCGGGAGGTGCCGGAAGCCTTGCGGGCCAAAACCGTGCTGGAAGCCCCCCGTGTGATGTTCGGCGGCATGGAGGCCGCCGCCGCCAAGGCCCTGGCCGAGGCGAAGGACGCGGGCTTTGCCGGGGTGATGGTCCACAACATCGGCCATCTGCCCCTGGCGAAGGGCTGGAAACTCTATGGCGGCTTCGGCCTGAATGTGGCAAACCCCCTGTCCGCCCTGTGCTGGAAGGACCTGGGCCTTGCCGCCCTCACCGTCTCCCCCGAGACGCCCTTTGCCGAGATGGAGGCCATCGAACCCGGCGTGCCCACCTGGGCCATCGTGTACGGCCACCTGCCGCTGATGATCACCCGGGCCTGCCCGCTGCAAAACGTCACCGACTGCGCCCACTGCGACAAGCAGGGCCTGCTCACCGACCGCAAGCGCCGGCAATTCCCGGTGCGCTGCGGCGGGGGAGTGCGGCAGATCTACAACCCCGTGCCCCTTTACATGGGGGACAAGCTGAAAAAACTCCCGGCGGACGGAGCGCTTGCCTGGTTCACCCTGGAAACGCCCGCCGAGGCCGCCCGGGTGCTGGCGGCGCTGGAAAAAGGGGAGAGCTGGCCGGAGGAATTCACCCGCGGGCTCTACTTCAAGACCCCCAGCGCCCCCGGGGCCGGAAAGGATGAAACGAGATGAACGTGAAATACACCCTCACCCTGCCGGGGGCCAAGGCCCCGGAATACGCCACGGCGGGCGCGGCGGCGGCGGACCTCTTCGCCGTGCTGGACGCGCCCCTCACCGTGCCCCCCATGGGCCGGGCGCTGGTGCCCACCGGGGTGGCCATCCAGCTGCCGGGGCCGGAGTATGTGGCGCTGGTGTGCGCCCGCAGCGGCCTTGCCGTCAAGCGTGGGCTGACCCTCTCCAACGGGGTGGGGGTCATCGACTCGGACTATCGCGGCGCCATCCAGGTGGGGCTGGTGAATCTCTCGGATGAACCCTGCACCCTGGAGCCCGGCGAGCGGGTGGCCCAGCTGATGGTGATGCCCGTGGCCCGCTGCGCCTTCACCTTCGCCGAAAAACTGGACGAGACCCAGCGGGGCGAGGGGGGCTTCGGCTCCACCGGCCGCCTGTGACAAAAGAAAGGAAGATACGCCCGTGAAACGCACATTGCTGCTCTGCTTTTTCATCCTCTCCGGCATCCTGCTGGGGGCCATGATCGCCAGCCTCGCCGCCGGAACGCCCGGCCTCTCCTGGCTGGCCTTCTCCCAGAGCATCGGCTTCCACCCGGTGCTGGACCTGTCCGTCATCAAGCTGGACCTCAACTTCACCATGGGCATCAGCGTGGCTCAGATCATCACCATCAGCCTGGCCATTTTCGCCTACACCCGCACCCGCATCTGAAATAAACCGAAGGAGCGTTTCGTTATGTCATTGATCCTTGCTTCCACCAGCCCCCGCCGCAAAGAGCTTTTGAGCCTCATCGCCACCGACTTCAAGGTGGTGGGCAGCGATTTTGATGAGAGCACCCTCACCGCCGCCGACCCCCGCCAGACCGCCGAGAACCTCGCCTTCGGCAAGTGCATGGTGGTGGCCCGGGAATACCCCGAAGACACCGTCATCGGCTGCGATACCGTGGTGGACTGCGGCGGCAAGGTGTTCGGCAAGCCCAGGGATAAAGAGGACGCCCGCCGCATGCTCAAAGCCCTCTCCGGGTCGGACCACTACGTCCACACCGGCGTGTGCGTGTGGCACGAAGGCGAGAGCCACACCTTCACCGCCACCACCCGGGTGCGCTTTTTCCCGCTTTCCGACGAGCAGATCGAGGCCTACATCTCCACCGACGAGCCCTACGACAAAGCCGGCGGCTACGGCATCCAGGGGGCCGCGGCCCTCTTCTGCGAGGAGATCGAGGGCTGTTACTACAACATTATGGGGCTTCCTGTCTCCCGTCTGGCCCGCCTTTTGCAAAAATTTTGAACAAAATGCGAAACTTCGCCCGGCCGCTTGAGAAACACAGGGCTTGCGGTTATAATATAGAAGTAAAAATCTGCGTGATCGCATCATATACGTTCATAGAGTGTGTGTAAAGGAGAGTAATTCAACATGTTCAGCAAAGACATCGGCATCGACCTCGGCACCGCCAATACCCTTGTCTACCTGCGTGGCAAGGGCATCATCATGCGCGAGCCCAGCGTGGTGGCCGTGGATACCAAAAACGACGAGGTGCGCAGCGTTGGCCACGAGGCCAAGGCGGTCATCGGCCGCACCCCCGGCAGCATCGTGGCGGTCCGTCCTTTGAAGGACGGCGTCATCGCCGACTTCGACATCACCGCCAACATGCTCAGCCGCTTCATCAAGAAGGTGTGCGGCAACAGCATGTTCTTCCGCCCCCGCGTGGTCATCTGCATCCCCTCCGGCGTCACCGAGGTGGAGCGCCGCGCCGTGAAGGAGGCCAGCCTGAAGGCCGGCGCCCGTCAGGTGCGGGTCATCGAGGAGCCCATGGCCGCGGCCATCGGCGCGGGCCTGCCCATCAGCGAGCCCTCCGGCAGCATGGTGGTGGACATCGGCGGCGGCACCAGCGAGGTGGCCGTCATCAGCCTGGGCGGCATCGTGGCGGCCCGCAGCGTGCGCGTGGGCGGCGACGAGTTCGACCAGAGCATCATCGCCTACATCAAGCGCAAGTACAACCTGCTCATCGGTGAGCGCACCGCCGAGCAGATCAAGATCGAGATCGGCTCCGCCTTCGAGCTGGACCAGGAGACCAGCATGGACATCAAGGGCCGCAACCTGGTGGACGGCCTGCCCAAGAACATCACCGTGCACTCCGAAGAGGTGCGCGAGGCCCTGGAAGAGAGCCTGCAGAAGATCACCGACGCCATCAAGGAGACCCTGGAGCGCACCCCGCCGGAGCTGTCGGCGGACATCATCGACCACGGCATCATGCTCACCGGCGGCGGCGCGCTGCTGCGCGGGCTGGACCAGCTGATCAACCGGGAGACCGGCATCGACGTGCATGTGGCCGAGAACCCCCTGGACTGCGTGGCCGTGGGCGCCGGCGCGGTGCTGGACCATCTGGACATCCTCAGCGACGTGCTGGACGACGACTCCAGCCATTTCTAAGCGCCGCAAAACAAGGCGGCGCAGCGCAGAAAGCCTGTGCGCGGGCGGCGTTTTTTCGCCGCCCGCCTTTTGAATTGAGGGCCCCGGCCCTCACACCGCAACGCGAGGAGTTTTGCCCATGCGCGACTTTTTCTACACCAAAAAATTCAAGATCCTGCTGGCCGTGGCGGTGGTGCTGGCGGGCATGATGGCCTGGGCCGGCGCCAACGGCCGGCTGACCAACGCCCCCCAGGAGATCATGGGCGCGCTGCTCACCCCCTTCCAGAAGGCGGCTCAGCTGCTGGGCGGCGGGGTGGACGGCCTGCTGGACAAATACGTGCGCATCGACCAGATCATCGCCGAGAACGAGGCCCTGCAGCAGGAGAACCAGGAGCTGCGGGACCAGCTGGTGGACTATGACCAGCTGGCGGCGGAGAACAAGGCTTTCCGCGACCTGCTCAACATCCGGGAGGAGAACCCCGAGTTCCAGTACGCCTCGGCCTTTGTCATCAGCCGCGACCCGCTGGACCGCTTCGGCGGCTTCACCATCGACCAGGGCACCCTGAACGGGGTGGAAAAGGGCGACGTGGTGGTCAGCGACAAGGGCTATCTTGTGGGCCGCGTGCTGGAGGCGGATCTTTCCAGCAGCAAGGTGATGACCATCCTGCAGCCCGGGTCCTATGTGGCCTGCCTTGTGAGCCGCACCCGCGACAGCGGCAACCTGAACGGCTCGGCGGACTACGCCGCCGACGGCATGTGCGTGCTGGAAAACCTCCCCCGCGACACCCTGGCCATGGTGGGCGACGAGATCATCACCACCGGCCTCGGGGGCGAGTTCCCCGCCAACATCCGGGTGGGCACCATCCTGGAGCTGGTGCCCGAGGAGAGCGGCACCTCCACCATCGCGGTGGTGGAGCCGGGGGCGGACATCAACAAGCTGACCCATGTGTTCATCGTCACCGATGATTCTTCTGATTCTTCCGAGGAGTAAGGAGGACGCGCCATGACCTCACGCAGCAAGCGCAATCTGATGCTGGCCGGCAAATGGGCCAGCTACTTTGTGCTGCTTCTGGTGGCCGCCACCCTCCAGACCACCCCCGGCTTCCTGGTGCTGGGCGAGATACGCCCGGTGTTCATCCTGCCGCTGTGCCTTGCGGTGGCGGTGTGCGAGGGCGAGTATCCCGGCGCCTTCTTCGGCGCGGTGGGCGGCCTTCTGTGGGACTTCACCGCCGGCCGCCCCGGCGGCCTGCTGGGCCTGGGCATGCTCTGCGTCTGCTTCGGCGCCGCCATTCTGGTGAGCCTCTATCTGCGGCTCAACTCCATGAACTTCGTGCTGGTGAGCGGCGTGTGCGCCGTGCTGGTCACCGGCGTGGACTTTCTGTTCTTCTACGCCATGCCCGGCTATGCCGGGGCCGCGGCCCGCTATTTCGAGGTGGTGCTGCCCATCGCGGTGTTCACCGCCGCCCTTTCGCCCGTCAGCCTCTGGGCCGCCCGCCGGGTGAACCGGCGCTTCGCTCTGCCCGACTGACCCGCCGCTCATCCTATTCCCCGCCGCAAAGGAGGTAACTGCCCATGGACCGAAAAAGCCTTGCCCGCCGCCTCGGCGCGCTGATCATCGCCACCGCCGTGGTGATGGGCATCTTCATCCTGCGTCTGGTGCAGTTCCAGCTGGTGCAGGGGGAGGAGCTGCTGGAAAAGGCCCAGCAGGTGAGCAACTACCTGTTCAGCATCCCCGCCGCCCGCGGCGAGATCGTGGACGAGTACGGCCGGGCCATGGCCTCCAACGTCTCGGGCTACAATCTGGTCATCAACAAGCTGATGCTTACCGGCGATCTGAACGAGACGCTGGTGGAGCTGGTGGAGATATTGCAGGCCGGCGGCGACGAGTGGAACGACACCATGCCCATCAGCGCGCCGGAAAACGGCCACTATGAGTTCACCGCCGCCGAGGACGACTCCCGCGCCCAGAGCCGGCTGGATGCACTGAAGGAGAATCTGGTCAAGCAGCCCTACGCCACCGCCGATCAGGTGATGGCCGCCGTGGTGGAGCGCTATGAGCTGGAGGACTATTCCCCCGAGTGGCAGCGCATCCTGGGGGGCATCCGCTACCAGATGGAGCTGGAGGAATTCAGCGACAACAACAACTTCACCCTCGCCGAGGACGTGAGCAGCCGCACCGTGGCCACCGTGAAGGAGCGGGGCCTCACCAGCGAGGGCGCGGACATCACCGAGACCAGCTACCGCGTCTATGCCGACGGCACCCTGGCCCCCCATCTGCTGGGCTATGTGGGCCCCATCTACGCCGAGGACTGGAAGGTCACCGACGAGGACGGCAACGTCAGCTACCCCCTGAAAGAGAAGGGCTACGCCATGAACGACACCATCGGTCAGGCGGGCCTGGAGCAGGTGGGCGAGGACAAGCTGCGGGGCGAGGACGGCCTCAAGCAGGTCACCCGCGACAAGGACGGCGTCATCATCTCCACCGAGGTCATCCAGGACCCCCAGCCGGGCCTGACCATGGTGACCACCATCAACGCCGATTTGCAGAAAAAGGTCTATGAGGCGCTGGAAAACCAGATCCTCAACCTGCAGGCCACCGCCGAGCAGTACAAGGGCAAGGAGGCCAGCGCCGGGGCGGTGGTGGTCATCGACGTCAAGACCGGGGGCATCCTGGCCTGCGTCAACTACCCCAGCTACGACCTCAACCTGCGCAGCACCAACGCCGCGCAGTATGCCAGCGACCCCAACACCCCCCTGGTGGACCGGGCGCTGCGGGGCCTGTATTCGCCGGGTTCCACCTTCAAGCCGGCGGTGGCGCTGGAGGGCCTGCTCTCCGGCCTCATCACCCCCACCGAAACGCCCATCCGCTGCGGCGGCGCTCAGTCCAGCTATAACTACTACGTCACCAGCGGCGGACCCCGGTGCGAGGGCATCGGCCATGTGGGCGGCGCCAGCCTGAACCTCTACGACGCCCTGGGCTACAGCTGCAACACCTACTTCTACGACCTGGGCCGCCGGGAAGGGGCCGAGAACTTCAACGAGATGGCCCGCACGCTGGGCCTTGCCACCGAGACGGGGGTGGAGCTGTCGGAGTACACCGGCCGCACCACCGACCCGGACGACGACAACTTCACCCTGGGCCTTGAGCTGATGGCGGCCATCGGCCAGGGCAACACCGCCGTGACCCCGGTGCAGCTGGCCACCTACGCCGCCACCCTGGCCAACGGCGGCACCCGCTACCGCACCCACTTCATCTCCAGCTACCGCGACTCCAACACCGGCGAGGTGGTGGAGAGCTTTGAGCCGGAGGTGGTGGCCCAGGTGGAGGACAACATCGGCGCCTTTGACGCGGTGGAAGAGGGCATGATCCGGGCCGCCAAGAACAGCAGCGCCCTGCGGGACTACCCCATGACCATCGCCGTCAAGACCGGCAGCCCCCAGCGCGCCGAGTACTACGACAAGGAAAAGGGCCTGACCTATCTGAACAGCGCGGTCATCGCCTACGGCCCGGTGGAGGACCCCCAGATCGCCATCGGCGCCATCATGGAGTACGGCGGCGGCGGCTCCAACCTGCTGCCGGTGGTGCGGGACATTTTCAACGCCTACTTCATCGAAAAGACCGGCGACCTGCAAAGCGCCGAGGCGGGGCAGCTGCTGCCCTGAAAATGGCGAAAACACGCCGTTTTCCAGATATTTTTGTCCCTTCTTCACAAAACATGCCTTGCGCTCGGGTATAGTTTGTGCTACTATGATAATACGAGCGTGCTGTTCCCGTCAGCCGGGGCGATTTGCCGCTGGCAGAAAACATCCGGCAGGGAGGCGTGAGCTTGAGCGCAAAGATCGTTATGGTGGCTTCCGGCAAGGGAGGCACCGGCAAAAGCACCCTTTCGGTGATGCTGGGCGCGCGCCTGGCCGCCGCGGGGGGCAAGGTGCTGCTCATCGAGCTGGATTCCGGCCTGCGCAGCGTGGACATCATCGCCGGCGTTTACGGCAAGACCGTCTACGACATTGCCGATGTGCTCAGCGGCCGGTGCGAAGGCGCCAAAGCCGTGGTGGCCAGCCCCGTTTATCCGGGCCTTTCGGTCATCTCAGCGCCCTATGAGTGGAGCGGCACCGTGCAGCCGGCAGCGCTCAAAAAACTGCTGGACAAGCTTTCGCCCGTTTTCGATTGGGTGCTGGTGGACACCGCCGCCGGCCTGGGCGCGCCCTTCAAGGCGGCGCTGGCCGTGAGCGAAACAGTGCTGCTGGTGCTCACGCCGGACCCCGTTACCTTGCGGGACGGCCACATCGCCGCGGAGGAAGCCTTTGCCGCGGGGGCCAAACAGGTGCGCCTGGTGCTGAACCGGGTGGGGCCCGCCAGCTTCGGCGGCGCGGTGCGGGACCTGGACGAGTGCATCGACACGGTGGCCGCCCAGCTGATCGCCGTGGTGCCCGAGAGCAGCCAATTGCAGCTGTGCGCCGCCAAAGGGCAGGCGCTGCCTGCCGATTGCCTCGCGTTCCGGGCGGTGGACAACCTTGCCCGCCGCCTTCAGGGCCAGCGGGTGCCGCTTGCCGTGTGGGGCTGAGGCCGCCGCAGGCGCTTTTTCAGTTATATCCGTACTACGAACATCGTATATAAAACGTTGGGAAACAGAGCAGGGGGTAGGAAATACTATGAACATCGCGTTGATCGCGCACGACACCAAAAAAGAACTGATGGTCCAGTTCTGCATCGCATACTGCGGCATCCTCAGCCAGCACACGCTGGTGGCCACCGGCACCACCGGCAAGGTGGTCAGCGAGGCCACCGGCCTGCCCATCCAGTGTTTTTTGGCGGGCGTTCAGGGCGGCGACCAGCAGATCGCGGCGCGCATCGCCTGCAACGAGATCGACCTGCTGCTCTTCTTCCGGGACCCCATCAGCGCCAAGCCCCACGAGCCCAACGAGATGAACCTGCTGCGCCTGTGCGACGTGCGCAACATCCCGCTGGCCACCAACATCGCCACCGCCGAGGTGCTCATCCACGGCCTGGAGCGGGGCGACCTGGAATGGCGCAGCATCGTGAATCCCAAGCGCTGAGCCTTCACAAAAGCCATAAAAGCGGCCCCTGGCATTTTGCCGGGGGCCGCTTTCTGTCTGCCGGTGCGCTTGTTTCACAGGCGCTGACGGGCCATCGCGCAAAAAAGCGCGCCGTCCTTCAAAGGGGCGGCGCGCTTTGCTGTGGGGGGAACTTCCGGGTCAGCGGGCTTCAGTCGTGGAGGGGTTCGGCCTCCCAGCTGCGGATGGCGCCGCTGTAGCCGTCGATCTCGAACTCGTACTCCATGCCGCCGTAGACGATCTTGCCCTCGTACTCCACGCGGCCGTCGTCACGGTCGGTCTCGAATTCACGGATGTCGGAGGCGGAGGCGCCGGGCACCTGAGCCAGGGCCAGGGCCTTCGCGTCCTCGGCGCTGATGGTGCCGGAGGAGGCGGGGGGAGCGTAGAACTCGGCGTCGTAGTCATAGCTCACCACCTCGCCGGTGGCCGCGTCGATCTCATAGTCGTATTCCTTGTAGTCGGCGGTGTAGAACTCCACGTCGTAGACGAGACGGCCGTCGTCCCGGTCCAGCTCGGCCTTCACGAAGGTCACGCTGCCGGAGGAAAGGCCCGCGTGGGCCAGGGCTTTGGCCTTGGCATCCTCGGCGCTGATGGTGCCGGAGGAGGCGGGGGCCTGAGCGGCGGGAGCCTTGGTGGCGGAGGGGGTCTGAACGGAGGCGGCGGGCGGCGCGTAGTGCTCCACATCGTAGTCAAAGCCCACCACTTCGCCGGTGGCCGCGTCGATCTCGTAGTCGTATTCCTTGTAATCGGCGGTGTAGAACTCCACGTCGTAGACGAGGCGGCCATCATCCCGGTCCAGCTCCGCCTTGATGAAGGTCACGTCGGTCTCGGCAAGGCCCGCGTGGGCCAGGGCCTTGGCCTTGGCGTCCTCGGCGGTGATGGAGGCCTCGGCGGGGGCGGAGGCGCTCTGGGTCAGGGGCATGCTCTCGGACTGGATGACCACGCCGGAAAGCGCGTCCACCTGGCTCTCGTAGCGGCTGTCGCCGGAGGTGAAGGACACCAGATAGTACTCCACGCCGTCCCGGCTGGCCAGTTCGGTGCCCAGGAAGGTCACCGCTTCGGTGGAGAGCCCCGCCCCGGTGAGGGCGGCGGCGCGGGCGGCCTCGTCTCCGATGTAGGCCAGCTGGCCCGCATTGGCGCAGGCAGTGAAGAGGGCGACGGTCAGGGCGGCAAGAGCCGCGGCGATCAATTTTTTCATCAGGGGATTCTCCTTCCTGTTTTGTTCTGATGCCAGTATAGGCCCCCAACATGAAACGAACATGAAATTTGCGAAGCGTTCTCAAAAAATTTTCAAAGAAAAAGGACGGCCCCGAAGCCGCCCTTTTTTGATGTGTTCAGACCGTCGCACGCTCCTTTTCCAGCAGGGCGAAGATGGCCTGGTCCGCGCTCCAGAAAAAGGCGCTTTCTCCCGCCAGGGCGGTGATGCCCGCCCGGTCGAAGTAGAGGCGCACCTCCGGGGCCACGCCGCAGAAGGCCACGCCCCGGCCCTGCTCTTTCAGCCGGGCGCGCAGCTCCAGCAGCGCCTGCGCGCCGGACACGGCCAGGCTGGGCATGCCCCGCAGCGAAAAGATGACCTCGCGGCAGTCCGGTATTTCCGCCATCAGGCGGCTGAACTCGTCCACCGCGCCGAAGAACAGCGAGCCGGTCACATAGACCACCCCTGCCTTGGGCAGCGCGCCGCCGGGCGCGCCGGGCAGGCGGGAGGCGTCGATGTCGGAAAAGCTCACGTTGATGTGGCTGGCCTTGACGATGTAGAGAAGAGCCGAGTAGACGATGCCCACCAGAATGGCCACCGTCAGGTCCGCCGCCACGGTGGCGACCATGGTGATGAAGAACTGGCTGATGCCGGACTTGAAGCGGTGGCCCAGCAGGTAGCGGATGCCCTCCCAGTCGTTCATCCTCCAGGCGGTGACCATCAGCACACCGGCCAGCGCCGCCAGGGGCAGCCGGGCCATCACCCCGCCCAGCAGGAACATGGAGGCCAGCAGGAACACCGCGTGGAACACGCTGGTCAGCCGGGTCTGCTGGCCGCTCTTCACCGCCACGCTGGTGCGGGCGATGGCGGCGGTGGCGGGCACGCCGCCCAAAAGGGGCAGCACCATGTTGCCCACGCCCTGGGCGATAAGCTCCTGGTCGGCGTTGAAGGCTTCGCCCTTCATCCGGCTGGCGGATGCGCCGCACAGCAGGCTCTCGATCATGGCCAGGGCGGCGATGGTCACGATGGGGGGAGGCAAGGCCGCTCAGCATGGAGAGGTCCAGCCCGGTCAGGTCCAGCCGCTCGTCCAGCAGCAGGGTGCGGGGGATGTCGCCCACCAGCGCCAGCTGGTCAAAGCCGGCGGCGGAGGCCACCACCGTGGCCAGCACGATGCCCACCAGCGAGCCGGGCACCCGCGCGCCCCACTTCTTGGGCCACAGCACCATCACCGCCACCACCAGCGCGCCGATGCGCACCGGCTGCCACTGGGGATGAAAGCCCAGCCGGGCGTAGGAGGCCAGCTTTTCCAGATTGGTGGACCCTTCGGACACGGTGCCGAAGAAGTTGTCCACCTGGCCCAGGGCGATGACCAGGGCGATGCCGGAGGTGAAGCCCATGATGACCGGCATGGGGATGAAGCTGATGAGCTTGCCCAGGCGCAGCAGGCCGGCGGCCAGCAGCAGCGCACCGGCGGCAAAGCAGGCCAGGAACACGCCCTGCAGGCCGTAGAGCGGGCCACGATGCCCACCAGCACGGCGCTCATGGCCCCGGTGGGGCCGGACACCTGATAGGACGCGCCCCCCAGCAGGGCGATGACCACGCCCGCCACGATGGCGGTCACAAGGCCCGCGGCGGCGGAGGCCCCGCTGGACACGCCGAAGGCCAGCGCCAGCGGCAGCGCCACGGCGCACACCGTGAGCCCCGCCATCACGTCGCCGCCCAGGCGGGCGGCGTTGTAGCCCGCGAATTCAGACCGCAGGCTGGCAAAAAACTGTTTCATTGTTACCCCTCACTGTCAAATCATACCGTTTTGCGACGGGGCAAAAACCGCAAGCGCCCCGCGCGCAGCCTTTCCAGTGTATCACCCCGGCGCGGCGGTTACAAGGGGCAGTTTCCGCAGCTTCAAAATAAAAACGCCTCCCCGGCGCCGGGGAGGCGAAAACTCATTGTGCCAGGGGCAGATGCAGGGTGAAAGCGCTGGGCGCGCCCTCGGCGCTTTCCAGCGTCATGCGCCCGCCGTGGAGCTGTGCGATGCGCTGCACCAGCGAGAGGCCCAGGCCCACGCCCTCCTGCTCGTCGCTGCGGGCGGCGTCCACCTGATAAAACCGCTGCCAGATCTTCTCCTGCTGGGCGGCGGGGATGCCGGGGCCTTCGTCGGCCACGGTGAGCAGGGCTTCGCCGCCCTCGGCGCGCACCTCCACCGTCACCGTGCCGCCGGGCAGGCCGTACTTGAAGGCGTTGTCCGCAAGGTTCGCCACCAGTCGCCCCAGCAGCGCCTCGTCCCCCTGCACGGTGACCCCCTCCGCCAGCGCAAGGCGCAGCCGCGAAGGGTCGTAGTTCTGCTCTTCCACCGCGCGCCGGGCCAGATGCCCCAGGTCCAGGGGCACGGGCCGCAGGGGCTCGGTGCCCTGGTCCAGCCGGGTGAGGGCCAGCAGCTGGCCGATGAGCCCGGCCATCCTGTCCGCCTGGCGCTGGATGGTGTCCAGGGTTTCCAGCCGCTCTTCCTCGGTCTCGTCGTAGGCTCTGCCGTACTCGCAGGCGCTCTTGATGACCGCCACCGGCGTGCGCAGTTCGTGGGAGGCGTCGGCGGTGAAGCGGCGCTCCGCCTCAAAGCTGCGCTGCAGCCGCTCCAGCAGGCCGTCGAAGTTTTCCGCCAGTTTTGTCAGTTCCTCGCCGCCGGGCACATGCCCGATGCGCAGCGAGAGGTCCTTGCCCTCGCCGATGGAGGCCGCCGCGGCGTTCACCGTGTCCAGCCCCCGCAGCGAGCGGCGCAGGATGAAGTAGCTGCCCAGCGCCCCCGCCAGCACGAAGAGGGGCAGGGCCACCGCCGCGGCCAGCAGCAGGTTGCGGGCGGCGGAGGATGCGTCCGGCACCTCCATCAGTCCCCGCAACCACACGCCGTTGTCCCAGCCGTCGGCCACCCACAGGTCCAAAAGATACCAGTCCCCGCCGGCGGTCTCCACCGTGCGCAAAGTGCCGTTCTCAAAGGCCGCCGTCTCGGAAAAGCCCACCGGCAGCTGCCCTGCCAGCAGCGCCTCGGCCTTGCTGTACACAAGGCAGGAAACGCCGCTTCGGGAGAAGGAAAAGCCCTCGCCGGCGGCAAACTGCCCGTCGGTGAAGGTCACCAGCGCGGCGTTGGCCCGCACCGTGTCCGCCAGCTGCTGGCGGGCGGTGCGCTGCACCACCGAGCTGCTCACGCTGAAGGCAAAGAGCAGCATCAGCGCAAAGAGCGCCACCACCAGCAGGGTGATGAGCAGGGTGATGCGGGTCTTGATGGAGCGAAGTTTCACGGCGTGCCTCCTTCCTTCGGCGCGCGCAGCACCCAGCCGGAGCCCCGCACCGTGTGCAGAAGGCGCTGGCTTTCGGGCACGTCCGCGTCGATCTTCTTGCGCAGGCGGCTCATGTAGCCGTCGATGTTGTTGGAGCTGCCCGCCTTTTCGTAGTTCCAGATGCGGTCCTCCAGCTGCTCCCGGCTGAGCACCGTGCCCGCGTGGCGCACAAGATGCTCCAGAATGGCGTACTCTTTGGGCAGCAGGGGAATGTCCCGCCCCGCCCGGGCAGCGGTGCGGCCCCGGGTGTCCAGCACCAGGTCGCCCACCGTCAAAGTGTCGGTGCGGCTGCCCGCGTGCTTGCGGGTCATGGCCCGGATGCGGGCCAGCAGTTCCTCAAAGGCGAAGGGCTTGACGAGGTAATCGTCCGCCCCCAGGTCCAGCCCCTCCACCCGGTCGGCCACCGAGTCACGGGCGGTGAGGAACAGCACCGGGATGTCGCTGCCCTGGGCCCGCAGCTTTGCCAGCAGCTGGTGGCCGTCCATTTTGGGCATCATCACGTCCAGCACGATGCCGTCGTATTCCGCCCCGGCCAGATAGTCCAGGGCTTCCTCGCCGTCAAAGCAGCCGTCCACGCTGTAACCCGCCTTGGTCAGAGCCTTGACGATGAGACGGTTCATGTCCCTGGTGTCCTCCACCACGAGGATGCGCATGAGACCACTCCTTCCTTTGAAAAAAGCGCGCCGGGCAGGCCGGTGAGGGCCCCCGGCGCGCGCGTCAGGTCAAAAGGTGTCCAGTTCGCCCAGGTCGTAGGGGGTGTTCTGGCACACATAATAGTTCAGCCAGTTGGTGTAGAGCAAAAAGGCGTGGGCCCGCCAGCGGTAGACCGGCTCTTTGGAGGGGTCGTCGCCGGGGTAGTAGTGCCTGGGCGGGGCGATGGGCAGGCCCTTGGCCACGTCCCGGCGGTACTCCGCGTCCAGCGTCAGCCGCTCGTACTCCGGGTGGCCGGTGACGAAAATTTGCCGTCCGCTGTCGGTGCTCATCAGGTAGATGCCCGCCTCGTCGCTCTCCGCCAGCACCCGCAGGTCCTTGCAGGCCTTCACCTGCTCCTCGTCGATGCCGGTGTGGCGGGAGTGGGGCGCCCAGAACTCATCGTCGAAGCCCCGCACCAAGGGGTTCGAGGGCCGGGTGACCCGGTGGGGGAAGATACCGAACATCTTTTCGGGCAGGGGGCGCTTGCCGATGCCGAAGTGGTGGTAGAGCGCCGCCTGGGCCCCCCAGCAGACGTGGAGAGTGGAGTAGACGTTGGTGCGGGTGAAGTCCATGATCTGGCACAGTTCCGGCCAGTAGTCCACTTCCTCAAAGGGCATCTGCTCCACCGGCGCGCCGGTGATGATCATGCCGTCGAACCGCTCGCCGCGTATCTCATCGAAGGTCTTGTAAAAGGCCTCCATGTGTTCGCCGGGCACATGGCTGGCGGCGTGGCTGGCGGTGTGCAGCAGGGTCAGCTGCACCTGCAGCGGGCTGTTGGCCAGCAGGCGCGCCAGCTGGGTCTCGGTGGCTATTTTGGTGGGCATCAGGTTCAGCGCCACGATGCGCAGCGGGCGGATGTGCTGGGTGCGGGCCCGGCGCTTGTGCATCACGAACACGTTCTCGCTGCCCAGCACCCCGTAGGCGGGCAATGCTTTGGGGATGATGAGGGGCACTCTGCCGCTCTCCTTTCAAATGGAAATGGTCAAACCTGCTCCAGCGCCTGGGCGATGTCGGCGATGAGGTCGCGGCTGTCCTCCAGGCCGCAGCTGAAGCGCACGAGGTCCGGGCTCACGCCGGCGGCGGCCAGCTCCTCGTCGTTCATCTGGCGGTGGGTGGCGCTGGCGGGATGCAGGCAGCAGGTGCGGGCGTCGGCCACATGGGTCTCGATGGCCGCCAGCTTCAGGTGCTTCATAAAGGTCTCGGCGGCCTTGCGCCCGCCCTTTACGCCAAAGCTCACCACGCCGCAGCCGCCGTTCGGCAGATACTTCTGGGCCAGGGCGTAGTGCTTGTCGTCGGGCAGGCCGGAGTAGCTCACCCAGGATACCTTCGGGTGGTCGTGGAGGAACTCCGCCACCGCCTGGGCGTTCTCGCAGTGGCGCTTCATGCGCACGTGCAGGCTCTCCAGGCCCAGGTTCAGCAGGTAGGCGTTCTGGGGGCTCTGCACGCTGCCGAAGTCACGCATCAGCTGCGCGGTGGCCTTGGTGATGTAGGCGCCTTCCAGGCCGAAGCGCTCGGTGTACACCACGCCGTGATAGCTATCGTCGGGGGTGCAAAGGCCGGGGAACTTGTCGGGGTGCTTGGTCCAGTCGAAGCGGCCGCTGTCCACGATGGCGCCGCCCACGGCGGAGCCGTGGCCGTCCATGTACTTGGTGGTGGAGTGGGTCACGATGTCCGCGCCCCACTCGAAGGGCCGGCAGTTCACCGGGGTGGCGAAGGTGTTGTCGATGATGAGGGGCACGCCGTGGGCGTGGGCCGCCTTGGCGAACTTTTCAATGTCCAGCACAGTCAGGGCGGGGTTGGCGATGGTCTCGCCGAACACCGCCTTGGTGTTGGGGCGGAAAGCGGCGTTCAGCTCTTCTTCGGAGCAGTCCGGGTCCACGAAGGTGAACTCGATGCCCATCCGCTTCATGGTCACGGCGAAGAGGTTGTAGGTGCCGCCGTAGATGGTGCTGCTGCTCACCACATGGTCGCCGCAGCCGGCGATGTTGAACACCGAGTAGAAGCTGGCCGCCTGGCCGGAGCTGGTGAGCATGGCGGCGGTGCCGCCCTCCAGCTGGCAGATCTTGGCGGCCACCGTGTCGCAGGTGGGATTCTGCAGCCGGCTGTAAAAATAGCCGCTGGCCTCCAGGTCGAACAGTTTGCCCATGTCCTCGCTGGTGGCGTATTTGAAGGTGGTGCTCTGAATGATGGGCACCTGGCGGGGCTCGCCGTTGCCCGGCGTGTAGCCGCCCTGTACGCAGATGCTGTTGAGATGCAGATCCATTTTGAAAACCCTCCCCGTATCTGTTCCGCCCGGCGGGCGGAAAAAACGCTTTACTTTATTATTTTAACGTATCCGTGCCGGTGTTGCAAGGCGGTTCAGTCCAGCGTCTTGCCCATCAGGCTCACCAGCGGGCGCAGCTTGTCCATCAGGGCGGAGAACTGGGCCGGGGTCAGGCTCTGGGCCCCGTCGCACAGCGCCCGGGCCGGGTCGTTGTGCACCTCCACCATCAGGCCGTCCGCCCCGGCGGCCACCGCCGCCGCGGCCAGGGGCTCCACCATCCAGGCGATGCCCGCCGCGTGGCTGGGGTCGATGACCACCGGCAGGTGGGTCATCTTTTTCAGCATGGGCACGGCGCTGATGTCCAGCGTGTTGCGCATGCTGGGCTCGAAGGTGCGGATGCCCCGCTCGCACAAAATGACCTGGTCGTTGCCCTCGGCCATGATGTACTCGGCGCTCATCACCAGCTCCTCCAGCGTGGCGGAGAGGCCCCGCTTCAAAAGCACCGGCCGCCCGCTCTGGCCCACCGCCTTGAGCAGCTCGAAGTTCTGCATGTTCCGCGCCCCCACCTGGATGAGGTCCACGTCGGCGAAGAGGGGCAGGTGCTCGGTGTTCATGATCTCGGTCACGATGGGCATGCCGGTCTTTGCCCGGGCGTGGCGCAGAAGCTCCAGCCCCTCCGCCCGCATGCCCTGGAAGGAGTAGGGGGAGGTGCGGGGCTTGAAAGCGCCGCCCCGCAGAAGCTTCGCCCCGGCGGTTTGCACCGCGGCGGCCACCGTCTCGATCTGGCTTTCGCTTTCCACGCTGCAGGGCCCGGCGATGACGGCGAAGCTGCCGCCGCCCACCTTCACGCCGCTCACGTCCACCACCGTGTCCTCCGGGTGAAACTTGCGGTTGGCCTTCTTGTAGGGCTCGCTCACCCGGCGCACGTCCTCCACCACCGGGCTGGCCCGCAGCCAGCTCTCGGCGATGGATTTCGTGTCGCCCACAAGGCCCAGGATGTGGGTCTCCGCGCCCTGGCTCTCGTGGATGGAAAGGCCGCGGCCCTCCAGCTCTCTGCAAAGGTCCTTCACGGCCTGCTGGTCGGCGTGCTGTTTCAGAATGATGATCATGTCGGTTTTCCCCCTCGTTTCAGAATAAAAAACCGGGAAGCCTGCTGCCGCAGACTTCCCGGTGGTTTTGTGTGCCGAAACGCGCTTTCCCGCGCCCTTTACACTCCCGCCTGACCGCAGCAAACAGAGCCTTTACCCATCATGAAGTAAAAGCCGTAATAATACATGCTGGCGGTGAACAGAGTGGTCATGGCGCACCTCGCGCGTTCAAAAAGATTTGTGCAAAGCATAGCACGCGGCAAACGCTTTGTCAAGGGAAAGCGTTCCCCCTTGCGCGGCGTGCTACAATAAAAGAAAAAACGCCCGGCCCGATGGCCGCGGCGGCAAAAAGGGGAAAGAAACAATGGCGCAGCCCAAGACCAACGCCATGCGCATGCTGGACAAGGCGAAGGTGAACTATACATTCCACGAGTACGACCATTCCGACGGGGCCATCGACGGGGTGGCCGTGGCGGCAAAGCTGGGGCAGGACCCGGCGCGGGTGTTCAAAACGCTGGTGACCCAGGGGGCCAGCCGGGCCTTTTATGTGTTCGTCATCCCGGTGGCGGAAGAACTGGACCTGAAGGCCGCCGCCCGGGCGGTGGGGGAGAAGAGCGTGGCCATGCTCCACGTGGCGGACCTGCTCAAGACCACCGGCTATGTGCGGGGGGGATGCAGCCCCGTGGGCATGAAAAAGGCCTTCGTCACCACGGTGGACGAGAGCGCCGAGGACAAGGAGACCATCATGGTCAGCGCCGGGCGCATCGGGGCCCAGGTGGAGCTTGCGCCCGCCGATCTGCTGGCCGTCACCGGCGCGAAATACGCCGCCATCACCGCCGGGAAAGTATGACTACCAAGCGATTTGATTGGTAATCGTGCCAAAAAAGCGCGGGGAAAACAATGCGCCCGGAGCAAATGTTCTGAAAATGTTTTGCACGGTGCGAAACAGGTTGCATTTTGCCGCCGCACCCTTTAAACTGAAAGGGTAGAAAGCACGCCCGCGCGCCGCACCCGATGCGGCGGTGGGCAAGATTTTTTTGCAGGAGGTGCGCGGCATGGGGCGTTGTGTGTTTGGGCGGCCCGGTTCCCATGGCGGGGCGAAGTGCCGCGCGCGCAAACAGCGGGGGAAGAGCACCCCTTTATCGAAGTGAAACAAAGGCCGTGGTGTAAGTGTGCACCACGCCTTTTCTTTTTTGATTACAGGGAGGTCGAACAAAGGTGACACAGACAAAAAAAGTGGCCGTTTTGATGGGCAGCGACAGTGACTGGCCGGTGGTGAAAGGCGCCTGCGCCGAGCTCAAACGGCTGGGCATCCCCTTCGAGGCCCACATCCTCAGCGCCCACCGCACCCCCGCCGAGGCCGCGGAGTTCTCCAAATCCGCCCGGGACAAGGGCTTCGGCGTCATCCTCTGCGCGGCGGGCATGGCCGCGCATCTGGCGGGGGCCGTCGCCGCAAACACCACCCTGCCGGTGGTGGGCATCCCCATGAAGGGCGGCGCTGTGGACGGGCTGGACGCCCTGCTGGCCACCGTGCAGATGCCCAGCGGCATCCCCGTGGCCACCGTGGCGCTGAACGGCGCGAAGAACGCCGCCGTGCTGGCCGCCCAGATCCTGGCCGTCACCGACGAGCGCCTGGCCTCCCTTCTGGCCGCCGACCGCGAGGCCATGGCCGCCCAGATCGCCAAAAAGGAAGAAGCCCTGCAGGCCCAGCTTGCCGAGCTGTGATAAAAACGCACCACAGACTTTTACAATAAAAAGGAGAGTATAACGATGAAAAAGATGGAGCAGCTGTACGAGGGCAAAGCCAAGAAAGTGTTCGCCACCGACGACGCGAACCTGGTCATTGTGGACTACAAGGACGACGCCACCGCCGGCGACGGCGCCAAGAAGGGCACCATCCGGGGCAAGGGCGTTGTGAACAACCGCCTGTCCAACAACCTGATGAAGATGCTGGAGGGCAAGGGCGTGCCCACCCACTTTGTGGAGGAGCTGAGCGACCGCGAGACCCTGGTGAAGAAGGTCGAGATCGTGCCTCTGGAGGTCATCGTGCGCAACGTGGCCGCCGGCAGCTTCACCAAGCGCCTGGGCGTGCCCGAGGGCACCGTTCTGAAGTGCCCCACCCTGGAGTTCAGCTATAAGAACGACGACCTGCACGACCCCCTCATCAACCACTATCATGCCCTGGCCCTGGGCCTTGCCACCCAGGCCGAGATCGACCAGATCAGCGAGTACGCCTTCAAGGTGAACAGCATCCTCAGCGAGTACCTGCTGGGCTTTGGCATCCGCCTCATCGACTTCAAGCTGGAGTTCGGCCGCCTTGCGGACGGCACCATCGTGCTGGCCGACGAGATCAGCCCCGACACCTGCCGCTTCTGGGACGCCACCACCGGCGCTCACCTGGACAAGGACCTGTTCCGCCGCGACCTGGGCGGTGAGGAAGAGGCCTACCAGGAGGTCATGGCCCGCCTGCTGGGCTGAGCCGTCCGCGGCCGGCGGGGCCGGCCATCGCAACCACAAGCACAGAAAGGGAAACTATGGAACGATTTGACGCAAAACTGCACGAGGAGTGCGGCGTGTTCGGCATCTACCGCCGGGACGAGAGCCAGGATGTGGTGGCCGCCACTTACTACGGCCTGTACGCCTTGCAGCACCGCGGCCAGGAAAGCTGCGGCATGGCGGTGAACGACGGCGGCGTTATTTACAAGCGCCGTGACCTGGGCCTTGTGAACGAGGTGTTCACCAAGGACGTGCTGGAGAGCATGCCCCGGGGCCAGATGTGCATCGGCCACTGCCGCTATGCCACCACCGGCACCCCCCTGCGGGCCAACGCCCAGCCCTTCGTCATCCGCCACGTGAAGGGCCCCATGGCCCTGGCCCACAACGGCAACCTGACCAACTCCTATGAGCTGCGGCAGGCCATCGAGCTGGAGGGCGGCATCTTCCACTCCACCAGCGACACCGAGGTCATCGCCTACACCATCACCCGCCAGCGCCTTTCCAGCGGCAGCATCGAGGAAGCGGTGGAAAAGACCATGCCCATGCTGAAAGGCGCTTACAGCCTTGTCATCATGAGCCCCCGCAAGCTCATCGCCGCCCGTGACCCCCACGGCTTCAGGCCCCTGTGCATCGGCAAGCTGCACGGCAGCGACGTCATCGCCAGCGAGAGCTGCGCCATCGCCGCCGCCGGCGGCGAGTTCGTGCGGGACGTGGAGCCCGGCGAGATCATCGTCTTTGACGAGAACGGCATGCGCTCCATCCGCACCCACTGCGGAAAGCCTTCCAGCCTGTGCGTCTTTGAGTTCGTCTACATCGCCCGGCCCGACTCGGTGGTGGACGGCGCCTCCGTCCACCGTGCCCGCCGCCGCGCCGGCGCCATGCTGGCGCTGGAGCACCCCATCCAGGCGGATGTGGTCATCGGCGTGCCCGACTCCGGCCTGGACGCGGCTCTGGGCTACTCCCAGCAGAGCGGCATCCCCTACGGCATCGGCTTTTTGAAGAACAAATACATCGGCCGCACCTTCATCCAGCCCGACCAGAAGCTGCGTGAGAACACCGTGCGCATCAAGCTGAACCCCATCGCCGACACGGTGCGGGGCAAGCGGGTGGTGCTGGTGGACGACTCCATCGTCCGGGGCACCACCAGCCGCCAGATCGTGCAGCTGCTGCGGGAGGCCGGCGCCACCCAGGTGCACTTCCTCTCCAGCGCGCCGGAGTTCCTCTATCCCTGCTATTTCGGTGTGGATGTGGACAGCCGCGAGAACCTCATCGCCGCCAACCACACCCTGGAGGAGATGCGGGACATCCTGGGCGTGGACAGCCTGGGCTTCCTCAGCGTGGAGGGCGTGAAGAACATCGCCGAGGGCTGCGGCCTGGGGCTGTGCACCGGCTGCTTCACCGGCAAGTACCCCGCCGAGACCCCCGCCGTGACCGAAAAGAGCAAATTCGAGAGCAAGATCCCCGAAGCCACTGAATGAACGCAAAGGAGCGCGCCATGGAAAAGAGTTATTCTGCCAGCTACGCCGCCGCCGGGGTGGACATCACCGCCGGCTACAAGGCGGTGGAACTGATGAAACAGCACGTCGCCCGCACCATGACCTCCGGCTGCATCGGCGGCCTGGGCGGCTTCGGCGGCCTGTTTGAACTGGACTGCACCGACATGCCCCACCCCGTGCTGGTCTCCGGCACCGACGGCGTGGGCACCAAGCTGAAAATCGCCTTTCTGATGGACAAGCACGACACCGTGGGCATCGACTGCGTGGCCATGTGCGTCAACGACGTCATCTGCGCCGGCGCGAAGCCCCTCATCTTCCTGGACTACATCGCCTGCGGCAAGAACGTGCCGGAAAAAATCGCCCAGCTGGTGGCCGGCGTTGCCGAGGGCTGCGTGCAGGCCGGCTGCGCTCTGGTGGGCGGCGAAACCGCCGAGATGCCCGGCTTCTATCCCGAGGACGAGTACGACCTGGCGGGCTTCACCGTGGGCGCTGTGGACAAGGCAAAACTTTTGGACAACAGCACCATGCAGGAGGGCGACGTCATCATCGCCCTGCCCTCCTCCGGCGTCCACTCCAACGGCTTTTCGCTGGTGCGCCGGGTCTTTGACCTGGAACACCACCCCGAGGTGCTGAAAGAGCACCACGCCGACCTGGGCTGCACCCTGGGCGAGGCCCTGCTGGCCCCCACCAAGATTTACGTCAAGCCCGTGCTGGCGGTGATGGAGGAAGTCACCGTCAAGGGCGTGAGCCACATCACCGGCGGCGGCTTCTATGAGAACATCCCCCGCTGCCTCAAAAAAGGGTGCGCCGCCCGCATCGCCAAAGAAAACGTGCGCACTCCCGCCCTCTTCAAACACATCCAGACCGCCGGGAACATCCCCGAGCGGGACATGTTCAACACCTTCAACATGGGCGTTGGCATGATTTTGGTGGTGGCCAAAGAGGACGCTGACCGCGCCGTTGAAATTCTGAAAAAGAACGGCGAGGACGCCTGGGTCCTGGGCGAGATCGTCGCCGGCGACGGGGTGGAGTTATGCTGAAGGTAGCGGTGCTGGTATCCGGCGGAGGCACCAACCTCCAGGCTTTGCTGGACAGCGAGGCCCGGGGCGAAAACCCCCACGGCAAGATCAGCCTTGTGGTGGCATCCAAGCCCGGCGTTTACGCTCTCGAGCGGGCCAAGAACGCCGGCGTGCCCGGCGTGGTGGTCCGCCGCAAGGACTACGCCGCCGCCGAGGAATTCGATAAGGCCCTGCTGGGCGTTTTGAAGGAAAACGGCATCGACGTGGTGGTGCTGGCGGGCTTCCTCTCCATTCTGGGCGAGAGCGTCATCGCCGCCTACCCCGAGCGCATTTTGAACGTGCACCCCAGCCTCATCCCCAGCTTCTGCGGCGAGGGGATGTACGGCCTCAAGGTGCACGAGGCGGCCCTGACCAAAGGGGTCAAGGTCACCGGCGCCACCGTCCACTTCGTCAACGAAGTGTGCGACGGCGGGCGCATCATCGCCCAGAAGGCGGTGGAGGTGGCCGAGGGCGACACCCCCGAGACTTTGCAGCGGCGGGTGATGGAGCAGGCCGAATGGCAGCTGCTGCCCGCGGCGCTGGCCAAGGTGTGCGCCGAGTACGACAAAGGCTGAACCCGCGCCCGCTGCGGCGCGCGACGAAAAGGGAGAATGAGGAAATGGAACTGCTTGACCTTTATGAACAGCTGAAGACCAACGCCTACCCCGGCCGGGGCATCGTGCTGGGCCTTGCCCCCAGCGGCAAAAAGGCGCTCATCGCCTACTTCATCATGGGCCGCAGCGCCAACAGCCGCAACCGGGTGTTCGACCCGGTGGAGGCCATCGGCGGCATCCGCACCCTGGCGGCGGACCCGGCAAAGCTGGAGGACCCCAGCCTCATCATCTATAACCCGGTGCGCACGGTGGGCGAAAACACCCACATCGTGACCAACGGCGACCAGACCGACACGGTGTACGACTTCATGGCCAAAGGCGACAGCTTCGAGGCCGCCCTGCGCACCCGCACCTTCGAGCCGGACGGCCCCAATTGGACCCCCCGCATCAGCGGCGTGGTGGAGCTGGCCGAAGGCGGATGCAGCTACAAGCTGTCCATCCTCAAGAGCGCCGACGGCAACGGCGAGAGCTGCCGGCGGTACTTCTTCGAGTATCCCCAGCCGGTGGCCGGCGAAGGCCACTTCCTGCACACCTACAAGTGCGACGGCAGCCCCATCCCCAGCTTTGAGGGCGAGCCGGAGCGGGTGGCCCTGCCGGAAGAGGCGGAGGAGCTGGCGGCAAAGATGTGGGAGTCTTTGAACGAGGACAACAAGGTCAGCCTGTTCGTGCGGGCCATCGACCTTGCCACCGGCGAGACCGAGGATGTTATCATCAACAAGTACGACGCAGTTTGTGAAGAATAAGGGGGAAAACGAAAGATGAAGGAACTGGAACTGAAATACGGCTGCAACCCCAACCAGAAACCCGCCCGCATCTATATGGAAGAGGGCGAGCTGCCGGTGACTGTGCTCAACGGCAAGCCCGGCTACATCAACTTCATGGATGCCCTCAACTCCTGGCAGCTGGTCAAGGCCCTGAAGCAGGCCACCGGCCTGCCTGCCGCCGCCTCCTTCAAGCACGTCTCCCCGGCGGGCGCGGCCCTGGGCCTGCCCCTGGACGACACCCTCAAAAAGATGTACTTCTGCGAAGGGCTGGAGCTCAGCCCCCTGGCCTGCGCCTACGCCCGGGCCCGCGGCGCTGACCGCATGAGCAGCTTCGGCGACTGGATCGCCCTCTCCGACGAGTGCGACGAGTCCACCGCCAAGGTCATCCAGCACGAGGTGTCCGACGGCATCATCGCCCCCGGCTACACCCCCGCCGCCCTGGAGATTTTGAAGTCCAAGCGCAAGGGCAATTACAACATCGTGCAGATCGACGCTTCCTATGTGCCCGCCGCCATCGAGCACAAGCAGGTGTTCGGCATCACCTTCGAGCAGGGCCGCAACGACCTGCGCATCGGCGAGGACATGCTGGAAAACCTCGTCACCGAGAACAAGAACCTCACCGCCGAACAGAAGCGGGACCTGGTGCTCTGCCTCATCACCCTCAAGTACACCCAGTCCAACTCCGTCTGCTACGCCCAGGGCGGGCAGGTCATCGGCGTGGGCGCGGGCCAGCAGAGCCGCATCCACTGCACCCGCCTTGCCGGCAACAAGGCGGACATCTGGCAGCTGCGCCACCACCCCAAGGTGCTGGCCCTGCCCTTCCGGGAGGACGTCTCCCGCCCCAACCGGGACAACGCCATCGACGTTTACATCTCCGATGAGTATGAGGACGTGATCGGCGAGGACGTGTGGGCCGAGACCTTCACCACCCGCCCCGAGCCCCTCACCGCCGCCGAGAAGAAGGAATGGCTGGCCAAGGTGAGCGGCGTGTGCCTGGGCAGCGACGCCTTCTTCCCCTTCGGCGACAACATCGAGCGGGCCCGCCGCAGCGGCGTTGTGGCCATCGTGGAGCCCGGCGGCTCCATCCGCGATGCACAGGTCATCGACACCTGCAACAAATACGGCATCGCCATGGCCTTCTGCGGCCTGCGGCTGTTCCATCACTAAAGGCAACACCGCACAATTCACGGCGAGGCGCCTCAGGCGGCGTATCGCGCCAAAATTTTCCGTGATATTTTCCAAAAATGCTCGTCAATCCACCAAGGATTGCCTGCGCTTTTTGGTTCATCTCACAAAAAATTTTCTGGCGCGCTCCACCACCTGGAATTGATGCGGTGCTGCCTGCAAACGACCACCCGACGCGACGGTTTTTGCCGCGCCGGGCGTCTGTGCGTTCGGGAACAAACGAAAGGGGGAGACCTACCCATGAAACTTCTGGTAGTGGGCGGCGGCGGCCGGGAACACGCCATTGTGAAAAAACTGAAAGAGAGCGACCTGTGCTCTGAGATCCTCTGCGCGCCGGGCAACGGCGGCATCGCCGCCGACGCGCGCTGCGTGCCGGTGGCCGCCACCGACATCGACGGCCAGGTGGAGCTGGCGAAAAAGGAAAAGGTGGACTACGTTGTGGTCGCCCCCGACGACCCGCTGGCCCTGGGGCTGGTGGACAGGCTGGCCGAAGCGGGCATCCCCGCCTTCGGCCCCAGCGCCGCCGCGGCCCGCATCGAGGCCAGCAAGGTGTTCAGCAAGAACCTGATGAAGAAATACGGCATCCCCACCGCCGAGTACGAGGTGTTCGACGAGCCGGCAAAGGCCCTGGACTACATCCGCGCCAAGGGCAAGTACCCGGTGGTCATCAAGGCGGACGGCCTGGCTCTGGGCAAGGGCGTGCTCATCTGCGAGAGCGAAGAGGCCGCCAAGGAAGCCCTCCACGAGATGATGGAGGAAAAGGTGTTCGGCGCTTCCGGCAGCCGGGTGGTGGTGGAGGAATTCCTCACCGGCCCCGAGGTCAGCGTGCTGGCCTTTGCCGACGGCAAGACCCTCAAGCCCATGGTGTCCAGCATGGACCACAAGCGTGCGCTGGACGGCGACAAGGGCCTGAACACCGGCGGCATGGGCACCGTGGCCCCGAACCCCTGCTACACCGCCGAGGCGGCGGCCCAGTGCGAAAAGACCATCTTTGCCCCCACCATGGCGGCCATGGCCGCCGAGGGCTGCCCCTTCAAGGGCTGCCTCTACTTCGGGCTGATGCTCACCCCGTCGGGCCCCAAGGTCATCGAGTACAACTGCCGCTTCGGCGACCCCGAGACTCAGGTGGTGCTGCCCCTTTTGAAGAGCGACCTGCTGCGCGTCATGCTGGCCTGCACCGAGGGCAGGCTGGCGGAGACCCCGGTGGAATTCTCTTCCGAAAGCGCCGCCTGCGTCATTCTGGCCAGCGGCGGCTACCCCGAGCACTATGAAAAAGGCAAGGAGATCTCCGGCCTTGAAAACGGTCAGCTGCCCGGCGGCGAAGCGGTGGTCTACCACGCCGGCACCGCCCTCAAAGACGGCAAACTGGTCACCTCCGGCGGGCGGGTGCTGGGCGTCACCGCCACCGCCCCGGACCTCAAAGCGGCGCTGGCAAAGGCCTACGCCGCCGCCGACAACATTTCCTTCGAAGGGCTGCACCGCCGCAGCGACATCGGTCACCGGGCGCTGGAGGCCCTGCGGTGAACCCCACAGTTTCAAGGGAGGTACCCCATGGTATATCGAGTTTATGTGGAAAAGAAAGCGGGCTTTGACCACGAGGCCCAAAGCCTGCTGAATGAGGTGCGCAGCCTGCTGGGCATCGAGAGCGTCACCGGCCTGCGGCTTTTGAACCGCTACGACGTGGAGGGCATCAGCCGGGAATTGTTCGACTCCTGCGTGCCCACCGTGTTCAGCGAACCCCCGGTGGACGCGGTCTATGATTCGCTGCCCGCGGCGGACGCCACCTTCGCGGTGGAGTATCTGCCCGGCCAGTTCGACCAGCGCGCCTCCTCCGCCAGCGAGTGCATCCAGCTCATCAGCCAGGGCGAGCGGCCCCAGGTGCGCACCGCCCGGGTCTATCTGCTCACCGGCCATATCCCCGCCGAAGACATGGAGCGCATCAAAAAGTATGTCATCAACCCGGTGGAGGCCCGGGAAGCGTCCCTGGAAACGGTGGACACCCTGCAGGTGGACTACCCCGTGCCCGCCGACGTGGAGGTGCTGAAGGGCTTTCTGGAGCTGGACGAGCAGGGCCTCAAGGACTTCATCGCCCAGCGGGGCCTTGCCATGGACGAGGCGGACATCGCCTTCTGCCAGCAGTACTTCCGCTATGAGCACCGGGAGCCCACCATCACCGAGATCAAGATGATCGACACCTACTGGAGCGACCACTGCCGTCACACCACCTTCGGCACCATCCTGGAGGAGGTGCGCATCGAGGACGTGCAGGTGAAGAAGGCCTTCGACTCCTACCTTGCCATGCGCAAGGCGGTGTATGCCGGCCGCAAGAAGGACATGTGCCTGATGGACCTTGCCACCATCGGCGGCAAGTACCTCAAGGCCATCGGCAAGCTGAAGGACCTGGACGAAAGCGATGAGATCAACGCCTGCACCGTCAAGATCAAGTGCGACGTGGACGGCGAAGAGCAGGACTGGCTGTATCTCTTCAAGAACGAGACCCACAACCACCCCACCGAGATCGAGCCCTTCGGCGGCGCGGCCACCTGCATCGGCGGCGCCATCCGCGACCCCCTGTCCGGCCGCAGCTACGTCTATCAGGCCATGCGCGTCACCGGCGCGGGCGACCCGCTGGTGCCCGTGGCGGACACCCTGCCCGGCAAGCTGCCCCAGCGCAAGCTGGTCACCACCGCCGCGGCGGGCTATTCCAGCTACGGCAACCAGATCGGCCTTGCCACCGGCCAGGTGACCGAGCTGTATCACCCCGGCTATGTGGCCAAGCGCATGGAGATCGGCGCGGTGGTGGGCGCGGCCCCCGCCGCCAACGTCCGGCGTGAAGAGCCCGCCCCCGGCGACATCGTGGTGCTGCTGGGCGGCGCCACCGGCCGCGACGGCTTCGGCGGCGCCACCGGCTCCTCCAAGGCCCACGGCGTCAAGAGCCTGGAGACCTGCGGCGCCGAGGTGCAGAAGGGCAACGCCCCCATCGAGCGCAAGCTGCAGCGCCTGCTGCGCCGGCCCGAGGCCACCCGCCTCATCAAGCGCTGCAACGATTTCGGCGCGGGCGGCGTGAGCGTTGCCATCGGCGAGCTGGCCGACGGCCTTGCCATCGACCTGGACGCCGTGCCCAAGAAGTACGACGGCCTGGACGGCACCGAGCTGGCCATCAGCGAGAGCCAGGAGCGCATGGCCATGGTGCTGGCCCCCGAGGACGTGGAGGCCTTTGTGGCCCTGGCCCACGAGGAGAACCTGGACGCCACCGTGGTGGCCACCGTCACCGAGGAGCCCCGCCTCACCATGACCTGGCGCGGCAAGACCATCGTGGACGTCAGCCGCAAGTTCCTTGCCTCCAACGGCGCCGAAAAGCACGCCAACGTCCTGGTCTACGACTGCCTGCCCTACGAGCGGGACTGGCAGGGCGACACCTGGGCCGAAAAGATGGAAAACCTCGTCACCGACCTGAACGTCTGCAGCCAGAAGGGCCTTTCCGAGCGGTTTGACTCCACCATCGGCGCGGCCACCGTGCTGATGCCCTTCGGCGGCCGCCGCCAGCTCACCCCGGCCCAGGCCATGGCGGCGAAACTGCCGGTGAACGGCGAGACCACCACCTGCAGCGGCATGGCCTGGGGCTACAACCCCTGGCTGATGGAGAAAAAGCAGTACAGCGGCGCGTATCTGGCAGTCATCGAGAGCGTTGCCAAGCTGGTGGCCAGCGGCTTTGACCACAAGAAAGCCTATCTGACCTTCCAGGAGTACTTCGAGCGCCTGGGCACCGACCCCGAGCGCTGGGGCAAGCCCTTCACCGCCCTGCTGGGCGCGCTGAAAGCTCAGGTGGACCTGGGCATCGCCGCCATCGGCGGCAAGGACAGCATGTCCGGCAGCTTCGAAAAGCTGGACGTGCCCCCCACGCTGGTGAGCTTTGCCACCGCCATCGGCACCACCGGCAATGTCATCAGCCCCGAGTTCAAGGCCGCGGGCAGCCGCGTGGTGTGGCTGCGCCCGAAATACGACGACCTGCGCCCCGAGCACCACAGCCTGAAGGCGGTGTTCGAGCAGGTGGAGAGCCTCATCGCCGCCGGCAAGGTGCGCTCCGCCTGGACCCCCGGCTACGGCTGCGCCGCCGAGGGCCTGTTCAAGATGTGCCTGGGCAACCGGCTGGGCTTCAAGCTGGCCGGCGGCGTGGACCCCGCCGAACTGTTCAAGCCCGCCTACGGCAGCTTCATCCTGGAGCTGACCGGGGACGAGCCGGTGGGCGGCTCTGTTGAGCTGGGCGCCGTCACCGAAGCCTACACCTTCACCCTGGGCGGCGAGGTCATCGGCCTTGACGCGCTGGAGGAGGCCTGGCAGGGCAAGCTGGAGCCGGTGTTCCCCTACCGGGGCAAGGGCGAAGAGGTGGAGGCTGTCACCTTCACCGCCCCCGCCCGCAAGGCCCCGGCCATCGGCGTTGCCAAGCCCAAGGTCATCATCCCCGTGTTCCCCGGCACCAACTGCGAGTACGACACCGCCCGCGCCTTCCGCCGGGCCGGGGCCGAACCCCAGGTGCTGGTCATCAACAACCTCACCCCCGCCGCCGTGGCCGAGAGCTGCGAGGCCCTGGTGAAGGCCATTGACGAAAGCCAGATCGTCATGCTGCCCGGCGGCTTCTCCGGCGGCGACGAGCCGGACGGCAGCGCCAAGTTCATCACCGCCTTCTTCCGGGCCCCCGCCGTCACCGAGGCGGTGCACCGCCTGCTGAAGCAGCGGGACGGCCTGATGCTGGGCATCTGCAACGGCTTCCAGGCCCTCATCAAGCTGGGCCTTGTGCCCTTTGGCGAAATTCGCCCCATGGACGAAGGCTGCCCCACCCTCACCTTCAACACCATCGGCCGCCACCAGAGCATGCTGGTGAACACCCGTGTGGCCTCCGATCTCAGCCCCTGGCTCAGCCGCTGCCAGCCCGGCCAGGTGCACACCGTGGCCATCAGCCACGGCGAGGGCCGCTTTGTGGCCAGCGACGCGGTGCTGGCCCAGCTGTTGAAGAACGGCCAGATCGCCACCCAGTATGTGGACCTTGCCGGCAAGCCCAGCATGGACCTTTCCGCCAACCCAAACGGCAGCGTCTGGGCCATCGAGGGCATCACCAGCCCCGACGGCCGGGTGCTGGGCAAGATGGGCCACACCGAGCGCAGCGGCAACGACCTTTACAAGAACGTGCCGGGCGACAAGTACCAGCCTCTCTTCGAGGGCGGCGTGGACTACTTCCGGCTGTAACCAAGCAAAGGGGCCGCCCCGGCCTTTGATGGGGCGGCCTTTTCAAAAGAAAGGGAACGAAGAGCACTATGGCAGAACACGACAGATACATTTCCCCCTTCCAGACCCGCTACGCCAGCAAGGAGATGCAGTACATCTTCTCCGACGACAACAAGTTCCGCACCTGGCGCAAACTCTGGATCGCCCTGGCCGAAGCCGAACAGCGGCAGGGCCTTGCCATCACCGACGAGCAAATTGCCCAGCTGAAGGCCCACGCCGACGACATCAACTATGAGGACGCCATCCGCCGGGAGAAGGAGTGCCGCCACGACGTGATGAGCCACGTCTACGCCTACGGCCTGCAGTGCCCGGACGCCAAGGGCATCATCCACCTGGGCGCCACCAGCTGCTATGTGGGCGACAACACCGACGTCATCGTCATGCGCGAGGCGCTGCAGCTGGTGCGCAAAAAGCTGCTGGGCGTGCTTGCCCTGCTGGCCAAATTCGCCGACGAATACAAGGCCATGCCCTGCCTTGCCTACACCCACGGCCAGCCCGCCCAGCTCACCACGGTGGGCAAGCGGGCCACCCTCTGGGCCAACGAGCTCTACATGGACCTGGAGGAAATTGACCACCGCATCGCCACTCTGGCCCTGCGTGGCGCGAAGGGCACCACCGGCACCCAGGCCAGCTTCATGGAGCTGTTCGAGGGCGACGAGGAAAAGATCAAGGCCATGGAAGCGGACATCACCGCCGCCATGGGCTTTGACAAGGTGGTGCCGGTGAGCGGCCAGACCTACAGCCGCAAGGTGGACGCCATGGTGCTGAACGCCCTGGCGGGCATCGGCCAGAGCGCCATGAAGCTGGCCACCGACATCCGCCTGCTGGCCAACTTCAAGGAGATGGAAGAGCCCTTCGAGAAGAATCAAATCGGCTCCTCCGCCATGCCCTACAAGCGCAACCCCATGCGCTGCGAACGGGTGTGCGCCCTGGCCCGCTACCTGATGGTGGACGTGCTCAACCCCGCCTTCACCGCCGGCACCCAGTGGTTCGAGCGCACCCTGGACGACTCCGCCAACAAGCGCATCGCCGTGGCCGAGGCCTTCCTTGCCACCGACTCCATCCTGAACATCCTGCTCAACGTCTGCGACGGGCTGGTGGTCTACCCCAAGGTCATCCGCGCCCGGGTGATGGCCGAGCTGCCTTTTATGGCCAGCGAGAACATCATGATGAAGGCGGTGAAAAAGGGCGGCGACCGCCAGGAGCTCCACGAGCGCCTGCGCCAGCACGCCATCGCCGCGGCGGCCCAGGTCAAGCAGGAGGGCCTTGCCAACGACATGATCCAGCGCATCGAGGCGGACCCCGCCTTCGGCCTCTCCCGTGAGGAAATTGAAGCCGAGCTGCGCCCCGAGGCCTTCACCGGCCGCAGCGCCCATCAGGTGGACGAGTTTTTGAAAAACGTGCTGGGCCCGGTGCTGGCGGCGAACCCCGAGGCCGCCGGCCAGACCGCCGAGCTGAGCGTGTGAGCAAAGCAGACTGAACAACAAAAAACGGCGTGCCCCGCAAAAAAGGGGCGCGCCGTTTTTTCGTGGCCGCCCGGTGGTGGCCGCTCCGGTGAGCCGGCCCGCTGCGCCGGTCTTCCGTGTCCGTCTCGCCCCGCTGCCCCGCTCTTTCACCGGCGTTTTATGCTATAATGAAGAAAACGGGGGAGAAACGCCCCAAAAGGAGGCCGCGGAAATGAACGGCGACGCACTGCTTTTCTTCGACGGCAAGCCGGAGGAACTGGCTCTCTATGAAGCGCTGGAGGCGCGCATCTTCTCGGAAATCGAGAACGTGCGGCTGAAGGTGAGCAAAAGCCAGATCTCTTTTTACAACCGCCATCTGTTCGCCTGCGTCTCCTTTTTGCGGGCAAAGCGCAAGGCTGAACTTCCCGCGCATTATATCGTCCTCACCCTGGGGCTGGACCGGCCGCTGGATACTCCGCGGGCGGCGGTGGTCACTGAGCCCTACCCGAACCGCTGGACCCACCACTTCGTCCTCTCCCGCGAGGAGGAGATAGACGACGAATTGATGGATTGGGTCGAACAGGCGGCGGTCTTTGCCGCCATCAAGTGAATTTTTGCCCGGCGCGCCCCGAGGGGCTTGCCGGGCGTTTTTGCGGCCGCCCCGCGCCGCATCTTCGCCGCCCTCCTGCGCATCCTGCGCCCTTGATGCCGTTCGGCTCCCTCACACAGTCTCGCCGCCGGAATGCTCCGGCGGCAATTTTTTGCGGGAAAATGGAAAGCATGCTTGACATTTTCGGCGGATGTGCTATACTCAAATCATGGAAAGCGAACTTTCCATCAGAAGGGAGACGGCCATGAAAAACCGACTGGAAGAACTGCGCAAGGCGCGGGGCCTGCGCCAGGAGGAACTGGCGGACGCGCTGGAGGTGTCCCGCCAGACCATCGGCTCGCTGGAAAACGGGCGCTACAACCCCTCCATCCAGCTGGCCTTCAAGATCGCGCGGTATTTTTCCCTCACCATCGAGGACATTTTTATCTATGAGGAGGAGACAAAATGAAAAAGAACACCTGGAACGTCCTGTTCGTTCTTCTGGGTCTGCTGGCCGCGGCGGCGGGGCTGTGGCTGCTGCGCGGCGGGGCGGACCTGGGCGCGGTGCGCGCGCTGCCCTACCTCTGCATCGGGGTGGGCTGCGGCCTCTTCGGCCAGGGCGCGGGGGAGCTGCTGGCGGCCCGGGCCGTCAAGGGGGACCCGGCGCTGCAAAGAAGGCTGGAAGTGGAGCGCGCCGACGAGCGCAACCGGGCCATTGCCGACCGGGCCAAGGGCAAGGCCTTTGACCGGATGACCTTCGTCTACGGCGCGCTGATGCTCACCTTCGCGCTGATGGAGGTGGAGCTGGCGGCGGTGCTGCTGCTGGTGGCGGCCTACCTCTTTGTGGAGTTCAGCGCCGTCTACTACCGTTGCAAGCTGGAAAAACAGATGTGAGGCCAAACAAAAAACGGGCCGCCGGGGCAGATTTCCCGGCGGCTTTTTTGCGTTCCGGCGCAAAAATCCGCGGGGAAAGACAAAACGGGGGAGAAATGTGCTATAATCAGTCACACACAATATCTTGCCGGAAAGGGGACTTTTTCCATGCGCGACCTGCGCCGAATGGACCGAAAACTCAGCGAGGAGGACGCTCTCACCGTTCTGCGGGACTGCGAATACGGTTTTCTCTGCACGGTGAACGAGGACGGCAGCCCCTACGCGGTGCCCATGTGCGCCGCGCTGGTGGGCCGCACCATTTATTTCCACTGCGCCCGGGCGGGCCAGAAGCTGGAAAACCTCACCGCCCGGCCCCGGGCCTGCTTCTCCTGCGTGCTCTACGCCGAGAACCAGCCCAGCAAGTTCACCTATGTCTACGCCAGCTGCGTGGCCGAGGGCAATGTGCGCCTGGTCACCGACGAGGCCGAGCGTCAGGCGGGCATGCGGGCCATCTGTGAAAAGTATTCCGGCGACTGGATGGACGGCCCCGAGCATGAGCGGGCCATGCGGGGCATGCCGGCGGTGGTGATGCTGGCCATGGAGGTGGACTCCTTCCAGGGCAAGGGCAACAAGGGCCGCCTTGTGGAGGGCGTGTAACGTGCGGCTGGATAAATTCGTGGCGGACGCCGCCCAGCTCACCCGCTCCGCCGCCCGGGGCCTCATCGCAAAAGGCCGGGTCACGGTGAACGGGCAGGTGTGCAAAAAAGCCGACTGCGCCCTCAGGGAGGGCGATTCCGTCTGCGCCGACGGCAAACCTCTGGCGTGTGAGGAATATGTATATATCATGCTGAACAAGCCCGCCGGGGTGGTCAGCGCCAGCGCCGACGGCCGGGACAAAACGGTGGTGGACCTTTTGGGCGGAGCCTACCCCCGGCGGCAGCTCTTTCCCGCCGGCCGGCTGGACAAGACCAGCACCGGCTTCGTGCTGCTCACCGACGACGGGGCCTTCGCCCACGACATCCTGGCCCCGAAGCGCCACGTGCCCAAGACCTACCGGGTGGTGCTGGACGCCCCCGTCACCCCGGCGATGGTGAAGGCCTTCGCCGCCGGCGTCACCCTGGCAGACGGCCAGACCATGCAGCCGGCGCAGCTCATCCCGGACGAAGCCGACCCCTTCGCCGCCACCGTGGTGCTGCGCCAGGGGGTCTACCACCAGATCAAGCGGATGTTCGGCGTGCTGGACGCCGGGGTGAACGGGCTGCACCGCACCGCCATCGGCGGCCTTGCGCTGGACGAGGGCCTCGCGCCGGGGGCCTGGCGGCTCATCACGCCGGAGGAAAAAGCCCTGATCCAGGCGGGCGGCGAGGGCTGAAAAGCCGCATGGAAGGCCGCTTTTCAAACTTTTTTCAAACAACCGTCACAATTATGGAATAGGATAAAAAAGGCGTTATTTTTCCCCTTTTTTACCCAAAACTCAAAATTACACAATAAATGGCATTTTTTTTGCCCGAAATATGTTGCAAAAGTAAATTTCATTGTGTAATATATACACAGACGTTGTTTGTAATTGTTCAAAATCACAAACGCAGCCGCAAGGCTTATCATCGAATACAAAAAAGGGGAGCATTTCTATGGCGAACAGAGTATTTCAGGGCGTCGTGTACCAGATGAAGGACGCCATTGGCCGTACGGTGGGCGTCGTGGACGAGACCGGCACCGTCATCTCCTGCTCGGATCTGAACATGATCGGCGAGGTGAGAGACGGCTTTGCCGCCGAGCGCCTCACCGGCGACAGCTTCCAGTGCGGCGGCTGCACCTACCATCAGTTCAGCTCCAACAAGCACAACGATTACGCTGTGTATGTGGAGGGCACCGACGAGACCGCCGGCCAGTTCGCCAGCCTGATGGCCATCAGCCTGCAGAGCATCAAGCAGTACCACGACGAGAAGTTCGACAAGGCCAACTTCATCAAGAACGTGGTGCTGGACAACATCCTGCCCGGCGACATCTACGCCAAGGCCCGCGAGCTGCACTTCGCCACCGACGTGTCCCGCGTGGTGCTGCTCATCCGCGTCACCTCCGGCACCGACATCTCCGCCTACGACGTGGTCAGCGGCCTGTTCCCGGACAAGCAGAAGGACTTCGTCTTCAACATCAGCGAGACCGACACCGTTCTGGTGAAGGAGATCCGCCGCGGCATCGACCAGCGGGACATCGAAAAGCTGGCCGCCTCCATCGTGGACACCCTCTCCGGCGAGCACTACATCAAGGCGGTGGTGGGCATCGGCACCCCCATCGGCAACGTGAAGGACCTGGCCACCAGCTTCAAGGAGGCTCAGGTGGCCATGGAAGTGGGCAAGGTGTTCGACACCGAGCAGTCTATCATCAGCTACGATCACCTGGGCATCGCCCGCCTGATCTACCAGCTGCCCACCACCCTGTGCGAGATGTTCCTGCGGGAAGTGTTCAAGCAGGGCAGCATCGAAAGCCTGGACGCCGAGACCCTGTTCACCATCCAGCGCTTCTTCGAGAACAACCTCAACGTCTCCGAGACCAGCCGCGGCCTGTTCGTGCACCGCAACACCCTGGTCTACCGTCTGGAAAAGATCAAGAAGCTCACCGGCCTTGACCTGCGCGAGTTCGACGACGCCATCGTCTTCAAGGTGGCGCTGATGGTCAAGAAGTACCTGAGCGCAAACCCGGCCAAGTACTGAGCGGGCCGTTCGGCACGCCGCGCGCTTTTTTGCACGCGGCGTGCAATGATGCCTGCCCGTTCTTCGTTTACATAACAGCCCAAGCGCCAGCAGGCGGCCGGTCGCACACCGTGACCGGCTGTTTCGCGCTTAGCGCCAACCCACACAGCAGAGGTATCCTGATGATCGTTTTTGACAATGTGACCAAGGTGTATCCCGGCGGGAACACCGCCCTGAAGAATGTCAGCCTGCACATCCACAAGGGCGAATTCGTGTTCGTGCTGGGGCACTCCGGCGCGGGCAAGTCCACCTTCCTGAAGCTCATCCTCCGGGAGGAAAAGGCCACCAGCGGCCACGTCCTGGTGGACGGCAAGGACCTCTCCCGCCTGAAAGAGCGGGAAGTGCCCTACCTGCGCCGCAACATGGGCGTGGTGTTCCAGGATTTCCGCCTCATCCCCTCCATGACCGCCTACGAGAACGTGGCCTTTGCCATGCGGGTGACCAACATCCCCGAAAAGAAGATCGTGACCCGGGTGCCCTACGTGTTCAATCTGGTGGGCCTTTCCGGCAAGATGGACAAATACCCGGACGAACTCTCCGGCGGCGAGCAGCAGCGCGTGGCCCTGGCCCGCGCCCTGGTGCACAGCCCCCAGCTCATCATCGCCGACGAGCCCACCGGCAACATCGACCCCGAGCTGAGCGTGGAGATGATGGGCCTGCTCAGCGCCATCAACTCGGTGGGCATCACCGTGGTGGTGGTCACCCATGAACATGAGCTGGCCCGCCGCTTCAGCAAGCGGGTCATCCGCATCGACCACGGCAGCGTGGTGGGCGACACCGCCGAAGCGCCGGTGGGGGAGGTGCTGCTGTGAACTGGTCAAGTTTCAAGTATCTGGCCCGCCAGGGCCTGCACAGCATGGTGAAAAACCGGCTGATGAGCGTCGCCAGCATCGGCGTGCTCACCGTCTGCCTGCTCATCACCGGCGTGGCCGGTCTGTTCACCCTCAACGTGGGCAGCCTGATGGATTATCTGGGCAGCCAGAACGAGACGGTGGTCTATCTGGACGAGGACCTCACCGAAGAGGGCCTCGCCGCGGTGGATTCCGCCCTGCGCAGCATCAGCGGCCTGCGGGAAGTGACCTACGTCTCCAAGGACGAGGCCCTGGAGCGCATGAAGGAGAGCATGGGCGACAACGCCTACCTCTTCGACGTGTTCGAGGGAAGCGAGAACCCCTTCCTCGCCAACTACCGCGTGGTGCTGGACGACGTGAGCGACCTGCCCGAGATCCAGCCCCAGCTGGAAGCCATCGAGGGCGTTTCCTCGGTGGGCGCGCCCATGCAGCTGAGCCAGATGTTCACCAGCGTGCACAAGGGCGTCAGTCTGGTGTGCGTCATCCTGGTGGCGGTGCTGGGCTTCGTGAGCGTGGTGGTCATCAGCAACACCATCCGCCTCACCGTGTTCGCCCGCCGCAAAGAGATCAACATCATGAAGTACGTGGGCGCCACCAACGGCTTCATCCGCCTGCCCTTCTTTGTGGAGGGCGTCACCGTGGGCCTCATCGCCGGCGCCATCGCCACCGTGGTGGTGCTGGGCGGCTATCAGCTGCTGCTGATCTACGCCGTCAAGCTGCCCGGCTTCTGGGGCACCCTGCTGGCCGGCACGCTGCTGCCGCTGGCCGATGTATGGTATCTGGTGCTGGGAGGCTTCGTCCTCTTCGGCGTGCTCATCGGCAGCATCGGCACCGCCAGCTCCATCCGCAAATATCTGAAAGTCTGACCATCTGACAACACAGGGAGGGACCGCCGTGAAGCGAATCAAACCCGTGCTGTGCCGCACCGCCTGCGGGATGCTGGCGGCGGCGCTGCTGGCTCCCGCTCTGCTTGCACCCGTCTCCGCGGATTACAAGAGCGACTGGGAGCAGGCCGAGAAGGAACTGGCCGAAGAGAAAGAAAAGTACGAGCAGATCGAAAGCAGCAAGGACAAGGCCCAGGCCCAGAAGCAGAGCCTGAAAAACCAGCAGAGCATCATTCTGGACCAGATCAGCCAGTCCATCGAGCAGATCCAGCAGAAGGAACTGGAGATCTCCAACCAGGAGCAGGTCATCGCCGAAAAGCAGGCCCAGATCGACGAGCGCTGGGGCGATTTCAAGGACCGCATGCAGGCCATGCAGGTCATGCACGATTCCGGCGCGGTGGCCATGATCACCAGCGCCCAGAGCCTCTACGACCTGCTCACCTTCTCCACCACCCTGCAGCAGGTGAGCGAAAAGGACACCGAGGTGCTGGAGGAGATGAACCAGCAGAAAGCCGAGCTGGAAGCCGAAAAGCAGGAGCTGGAGCAGGCCATGGCGGAACTGGAGAGCGCCAAGGCCGCCCTGGAGGATAAATCCGACCAGCTCAGCGCCAACATCCAGGCGCAGGACGCCACCATCAGCAAGCTGGACGCCGACGCCAAGGCACAGGAGCAGGTGGTGGAAGAAAAGCAGAAGATCGCAGACGCGGCCGAGGCCGCCTACGAGCAGTGGGTGCAGCAGAACGCCTCTTCCGGCAGCGGCGTGTGTGCCGAAGGCTTCATCTGGCCCCTGCCCGGCGCAGGCCGGGTGACCACCGAGTTCGGCGCCGACCAGTGGGTCAACGGCGTGTTCAGCAGCGGCCACAAGGGGCTGGACATCGCCATCGCCGGCGGCACCCCCATCTATGCCGCCCACAACGGCACCGTGGCGGCAACCACCGGCCACTGGAGCTACGGCAACGTGGTGATGATCGACAACGGCGACGGCATCTCCACCCTCTATGCCCATATGCAGTCCGCCGCCATCGTCAGCGTGGGGCAGACGGTGACCCAGGGCCAGGTGATCGGCTATGTGGGTTCCACCGGCAACTCCAGCGGCAACCATCTGCACTTTGAGGTGCGCGTCAACGGCGTGCGCCAGAACCCCCGCAACTACATCAGCCCCCCGTGACGGGACCGGGATGGAGGTAACAGACCCAATGAATCACAAGCCCTTCGTGCGCATCGTCTGCCTGGTGATCGCGGCGCTGATGACCGTTTCCGTGCTCAGCACCGTGATCTTCCAGCTGGCCTACGGCTTCTGACCCGGAAGGAGAGCCCATGAACAAAAAAATCAGCGTCAGCCTGGCGCTTACCATCGCCATCATCGCCATGACCGTCACCTTCTCGGTGACCATGATCCTGGCGCGGCAGATCTTCGATCAGACCATCCCCTCGGTGCAGGAGAAGGAGAGCATGTACTCCAAGCTGGCCGAGCTGGACAAATACGTGCGCGCCAATTACTATGGCGACATCCAGGATTCCACCCTCTTCGACATGATCAGCTACGGCTATGTCCTGGGCACCGGTGACCGCAACGCTACCTACTACACCGCCAAACAGTACACCGAACTGCTGGAAGTGCAGAGCGGCAACATCGTGGGCGTGGGCGTGGACGTGGTGAAGGACACCTCCGGCTATGCCCGCATCACCCAGGTCTACGCCGGCAGCCCCGCCGAAGAGCTGGGCCTGCAGGTGGGCGGCTTCATCACCGCCATCGACGGCGCGGACGTGAAGAACCTCACCCGCGAGAATGTGCTCACCCGTCTGCAGGGCGAGAGCGGCACCCAGGTGGCCCTGAGCTACATGTCGCCCGACTCCGAGACCTCGGAGTACACCGTCATCCGCAGCAAGTACGTCATTCCCAGCGTGGAGTACCAGATGATGGAGGACTCCATCGGCTACATCAAGATCACCCAGTTCGATTCCACCACCATCACCCAGTTCAGCAAGGCGGTGAACGACCTCACCGGCCAGGGCGCCGTCGCGCTGGTGTTCGACGTGCGCGGCAACGCCGGCGGCCTGCTCAGTTCCGCTGTGGACTGCATCGACCTGCTGGTGCCCGGCGGCGACATCGTCTGGGCCGAATACAAGACCGGCGAGCGCACCCTGCTGGGCGAGAGCGACGACTCCAGCGTGGACCTGCCCATGGTGGTGCTGGTGGACGGCGAAACGGCCAGCAGCGCCGAGCTGTTTGCCGAGAGCCTGCGCCAGTTCTCCGGCGCCCAGCTGGTGGGCCAGAAGACCTACGGCAAGGGCACCATCCAGGCGGAGCCCCACCGCATGAGCGACGGCAGCGCCGTGGTCATCACGGTGGCCAAGATGATCACCGCCAACGGCGAGAGCTTTGACGGCACCGGCCTTGCCGTGGACATCGAGGTGGCCCCCTCCAGCAACACCGAGAGCGGCGCGCCGCTGGAGAGCGACCCCCAGGTGAGCCGCGCGCTGGCTGCGGCCAAGCTGCTCACCGGCTCCTCCACCGACAGCGGCGAGAGCTCTTCCTCCGCCGCGTCGGACAGCGCCTCTGCCTCCTCGGCGGACAGCGCCGCTGAGGACACTTCTTCCTCCGCCTCCACCGGCGAAGAGTAAGCATTTTACAGGGCAGCGACCCGCCCGCGGGGCGCTGCCCTGATTTTTTCAGAAAGGCAGGCTTTTTATGCCCAACCTCACCGACCTTTCCACCATCCGCGACCTGTGCGCGCGGCATGACTTTGCCCTCTCCAAGGGCTTTGGCCAGAACTTCATCGTCAATCCCGGCGTCTGCCCCAAGATCGTGGAGGCCGCCGGCATCGACGAAAACTGGGGCGTGCTGGAGATCGGCCCCGGCATCGGCGTGCTCACCAAAGAGCTGGCCCTGCGGGCCAAAAAGGTGGTGGCGGTGGAGGTGGACAAGCGCCTGCCCCCTCTGCTGGAGGAAACGCTGGCGGAATTTGACAATGTGGAAATTGTGCTTCAGGATATACTGAAAGTAGACATTGCGGCCCTCATCCAAGAGAAATTCCCCGGCATGCCGGTGGCGGTGTGCGCCAACCTGCCCTACTACATCACCAGCCCCATCCTGATGCGCCTGCTGGAGGAAAAGCTGCCCATCCGCCACATCACGGTGATGGTGCAGAAGGAGGCGGCCCAGCGCATCACCGCCGCCCCGGGCAGCCGGGAGGCGGGGGCCATCAGCTACGCGGTGGCCTACTACGCAAAGCCGCGCCTTCTGTTCAGCGTGCAGGCGGGCAGCTTCTATCCGCCGCCCAAGGTCACCAGCGCGGTGATCCAGCTGGAAGTGCGCCAGAGCCCCGCGGTGGAAACGGCGGACGAGGCGGGCTTTTTCCGGCTCATCCGGGCGGCTTTCAGCCAGCGGCGCAAAACGGCGGCCAACTCGGTCAGCGGCGCGCTGGGCATCCCCAAGGCCGCGGTGATGTCGGCGCTGGAGGCGGCGGGCCTGCCCGCCACGGCCCGGCCGGAGCAGCTGACCCTGGAGGATTTCAGCCGCCTGCAGCGGCAGCTGGCCGCCGCCGAAGCCTGAGCGGGGCGGGCCAAAAAGCCCTTGCCCCACAGGGCAAGTTTTGTTATAATGTGCTTACGGCGCTTTCAAAGCGCCGTTTTGGGCCGGCATAGCACAGCTGGTAGTGCAGCTGATTTGTAATCAGCAGGTCGGGGGTTCGAATCCGTCTGCCGGCTCCACGTCGCCGCAAGCTGTATATCGCTTGCGGCGACTTTTTTTGCAAAAGTCACCGCGCGCTCATTCCGCTGCGGCTCCTTCTCCCCACGAAACTTTGCTTGCGCAAACTTTCGCGGGGGCCCCGGCCGCCCTGTGGGCGGCCATGTGGGGCGGCGTATCGCTTGCGGCGAGCTTTTTTGTTTCACAAAAAGCTCATCGCGCGCTTACTCTGCTGCTCCTCGTTTCCCCACGGAACTTTGCTTCGCAAATTTCCGCGGGGGCCCCCGCCGCCGGGGGGGGGGCGGCAAAGCGCAAGCGGCGCACCACCTGCGGCGGCTTTCTGCTTCGTGTTCCGCCCGCTTCTTGACAGAGGCGGGCGGATATGCTATGCTGATTCACAAATCATACGAAAGGAAAGCGTGACGCACAAAACCATGGACGACGGCGACAGTACCGAAGGAGAAAATCCTCCTTTGCCGCACATACAAAGCTTTATCGGACATAGCCTGTGCCTGCGAGAGTAGGCGCCGGGCTGTGTCCGTTTGCGTTTAAAAACAGTGCTTTCAGTTCTCAAGGAGGAACGTTGCTTTGGAAAATTCCCTTGCTCTCATGCTCTTGCTTCAGGCGGCCCTCATCGGCCTCAACGCCGTGTTCGCCTGCGCCGAGATCGCCGTCATCTCCATGAATGACACCCGCCTGGCGCGCCTGGCCGCCTCCGGCGACAAGCGGGCCGCCCGCCTTGCCCGCCTCACCAGCCAGCCCGCCCGTTTTTTGGCCACCATCCAGGTGGCCATCACCCTGTCCGGCTTTCTGGGCAGCGCCTTCGCGGCCGAAAACTTCTCCGACGGGCTGGTCGCCTGGCTCTTGAGCCTGGGCGTGCCGGTGCCCGCCGCCACGCTGGACGCAGTGGCCGTGGTGCTCATCACGCTGGTGCTCTCCTACTTCACGCTGGTCTTTGGCGAGCTGGTGCCCAAGCGGCTGGCCATGCGCAAGGCCGAGCCCCTGGCCCTGGGCATGTCCGCCCTGCTGTGCACCATCGCCCAAGCCTTCGCGCCCATCGTCTGGCTGCTCACCGCCTCCACCAACGGCGTGCTGCGCCTGCTGGGGGTGGACCCCAATGCCCACGAGGAGACCGTCAGCGAGGAGGAGATCCGCATGATGGTGGACGAGGGCAGCGAAAAGGGCGTCATCGACCGCGCCGAAAAGGAGTTCATCCAGAACGTGTTCGAGTTCGACGACCGCACCGCCGGCGAGATCGCCACCCACCGCACCGAGGTGCAGCTGCTCTGGACGGAGGACGGGCAGGCGGAATGGGAGCGCACCATCCGCGCCGGCCGCCACTCCCGCTATCCCGTGTGCGAGGGCAGCGCCGACAATGTGATGGGCGTGCTGGACGTGCGGGACTACCTCTGCCTGGAGGACAAAAGCCGCGCCGCCGTGATGGAAAAGGCGGTGCGCCCGGCGTATTTCGTGCCGGAGTGCGTGCGGGCGGACGTGCTGTTCCGCAACATGAAGCGCACCGGCGAGCCCATGGCCGTGGTGCTGGACGAATACGGCGGCTTTGAGGGCATCGTGACCATGAACGACCTGCTGGAACAGCTGGTGGGCGAGCTGGACGGCGACGGCGGCGAGGAGGCCGCCCCGGTGCAGCAGGTGAGCCCCGGCATCTGGCGGGTGCGGGGCGACGCGCCCCTCACTGAGGTGGCCGCCGCGCTGGACATGCCGCTGCCCTGCGATGAGTTCGACACCTTCAACGGGCTGGTGCTCAGCGCCCTGGGCTCCATCCCGCCGGACGGCGCCGCCGCCGAGGTGAACACGGCGGGGCTGGAGATACGGGAGGCGGAGTTCCGCTCCCATCAGGTCAAGACCGCGCTGGTGCGGCCCGTGCCCGCCGCGCCCCAACAGGAAGAATGAGCATGCGCCGCCGTCCCTTAAAGGACGGCGGCTTTTTTTGCCGGTGAGGGCTTTCCAAAGGGAAAAGCCTGTATTATAATGGGATAAAATGCAGGCGAAAGCCGAATTTTTTTGCGGAAAAAAGGGAAAAGGGGAAGGAACATGGAAGAGACCTTGAATGCGGCAGCCCTGCCGCAGCCGAAGAAAAAACCGGGGTTTTGGAAAACGTTTGTGGAGACTCTCAAGTCCAGCCTTGCGCCCACGGCCGTCATGGCGGTGCTGTGGCTGGCGCTCAGCTGGCTGCGGGCGGCGGGCATCCAGTGGGCCATTCTGTGGCCGCTGAACTTTCTCACCGGCGCGCTGGCCGGCATGGAGGGCAGCGCGCTGGGCGGCGCCATCGGCAAGGCCATCCTGCTGATCTGCTTCAACAGCCTGTTCCGCGGGCTGCTGATGCGCCGCAAGTGGGACGGCCGCCGCCGCGACAACGTGAAGGACGAGCTGAAGGCCCAGACCAAGGCCCAGCTGTTTGGCCGCATCCCTCAGTATTCCAACCTCAAACTGCTCTGGAAGGACCGCTCCCCCCGCATGCTGGCGGCGGGCCTTTTGGGCGGCGCGGCGGCGCTGGCGGCCTATCCCTTCCTCACCGGCGACGGCAGCGCCGTGAACAGCATGGTCTGCGTGGCGCTGTTTTTGAGCATCGGCGGCCAGATCGCCCGCCAGCGGGGCCTGCTCATCACCCTGCTCAACCTGCTGCTGGCCAAAAAGGCCCTGCGCACGGTGAACCGCGGCTTCATCGACCGCATCTTCGCCGGCTTTGCGGTGGGCATGGCGGCGGCGGTGCCCGTCTCCTGCACCAAAAACCTTGAGGCGGCGTTCGTCTGGCCGCTGCTGGCCTGGGGCCTGCCCATCCTGCTGGCGGCGCTGGGGGTGTTCTGCCTCCTGCTGCCCTGGCTGAAGGCGGCGAAAGCGAAGAAGGCTGCCACCAACGGCGGGGAGGCGCAGGGCTGATGAAAAAGAAACTCATCCGGCGGGCGCTGGCTCTGGCCGGGGCGGCTTCGCTGTGCCTTTTGTGCGCTTCGCCGGCGTTCGCGGAGGAGACCCAGTGGGAATATCTGGAGCAGATACGCTTCGGCCCCCAGGGAAACAGCGCCGCGGGCCATGTGCAAACGGTCCTGAGCGGGCCGGACGTGGGGGAGGACGGCTTTGTGACCCTGACGAAAGGGGAAACCTATTCCTTTACCTGCGATATGACCTTCCAGGTGCCCCGCTCTACTATGCAGTACTCCTCATGGGGGATCGTGGCCCGCACGGACCTGTTGGATCAGGAACGGGTGTACGAAGGCAGAGAAGGCCAGCAGGACGCGGTGCATGAGGAGTTTTTGGTCCTGGGGACCGACGGAAAAAAAGTCACCGTGGCCCGACCGGTGCCCGCTTCCAAGGGCTCTCTGCGGGTGACCTTTACCGACCTGGCGCTGAACAGGAACGCCCGCATCGAAGCGGGGGAGGACCCCACGGAGATATGGCCGGATCTTACCGGCAGCGCGGAGATGGAACTGCACTGCACCATTGAGGCTGTGGCCACCCTGCCGCTGCCCCAGGTGGAGCGGGCGGACGGGGAATGGCAGTTTGAGACCCGGAAAGCGGCGCAGGAATACATCGACGCGGTGTGGCAGGCGCTGGAAGACCCGGATAGCCAGCTTGCCAGCCCCCAGGAAGCGGTGCTCCGCGCTTCCTACCGGGGCGATATCCCGGTCTACACGGTCAACGTCTGGGCCGGCGATACCCGGCTGGACTGCCAGATGGTCTGGCCCGGCGCGGGCAGCGGCAACCGCATGACCGCCGTCTGGGAGCTGGCGGGTGAGACCCACACGGTAAAAGGGCTGGAGGACACGCCCCTGCGGCTGGCGTTCTCGGCGGTGCCGGTGGGCTCCGACGCTGTTTCCACCGGCATCCCGGTGCGGGAAGGCGCCGACGCCGCCAAGCGGGTGGCGGCCACCACCGCCGGCGCGGCGGCGCTGGGCCTTGGCGGCGGCGCGGTGCTGAACGGGCTGTCCACCGCGCTGGAGAACACCCCCTTCGCAAAGCGACGGGAGGACTTTGAGGACCCGGACCTCCCGGAGGAGACCCCCGGCCTGGAAGGGGAGGACACCCCTTCCGTTTCGGTCAGCTTCTACCGGCCCTTCGACGATATGGTGAACACCAAGGGCGCGGCGGTGGACATCCACCTCACCGTGAACGGCGGCGAGGGCCTGCGCTGGCACTATGTTCCCACCGCCATCTGCCCCGAGGGGCTCAAAGCGGTGGTGCCCGCGGTGGTGGGCGGGTCCCACGAAGCCACGCTGGTGCTGAACCTCACCGGCGCGAAGATGAAAAAGCCCCACATCCCCGTGTTCGTCACGGTGGTGGCCTGGGCCTTTGACGAGGGCGGGCGGCTGCTCAAGACCACCGGCACCCTGGAACTGCAGCTCCACCGCCCCGGCCTTGAGGCCGAGCGCACGGCGGAGGGCGGGCTGAAAGTCACCCTCTACACCGACGGCAACCTGGACGGCGTGGCCGAAAAGGTGGTGCTGAGGCCGGAGCAGTACACCTGCGCCGAAGAGGCGAACGGCGCGCTGACCGTCACGGCGAAGAAGCCCTACAAGGGCAGCTGCCGCCTGGAGGCGGAGGAAAAAGCGTGAGCCGACCGGCCGCCGAAACAGAACAAAAAGGGACCTGCCGCGAAAGCGGCAGGTCCCTTTGCGCTGAATGCCGGGATCAGAACAGTTCGTCCTCGTCGGTGTCGTACACCGGGATGTAATCGGGCCGGGTCTCCCGCAGCAGGGCCAGGCCGAAGATCACGGCCCCGGCGGCCAGCAAAAGCATCACCAGTTTGCCAAGCAGTTTCATGAAACGCGACCTCCTTTTTATCGAAAGCGGGCGATGGCCGCCCGCCGCTTGAGCGCAATTCTCTTGTTACATAGTATACCACATTCACGGCGGTTTGTGCAAACAGTTTTTGCGGCCTGCCCAAAGGCAGAAAATGGGGCGGGACGCGCTGTGAAATCATACAAGGAACGGTTGACTTGATAGAGAAAAATGCTAAAATAAAAATAATGGGCATTTTGCATCCGCCAGCCGGGCGGCGCGGTGCCCGAGACCAACAGAAATGGGGGATCGTTCAACTTATGTTGAAAAAGCTAAAGCGCGCGGCGCTGGGCGCCCGCGTCCCGCATGAGAAGGGAACTGCCGGGATGGAAACGGTCAAAATGCCCGTTCCCACCAAGGTGGTCCTTCCCATGCAGCAGCACATCGGCGCGCCCTGCACGCCGGTGGTGAAGAAGGGGGACACCGTTCAGGTGGGCACCCTGGTCGGCCAGGCCGGCGGCTTCGTCAGCGCAAACATCTACTCCGGCGTTTCCGGCACTGTGACCGGGGTGGACAACGTTCGTCTGTCCAACGGCAGCTTCTGCCCGGCGGTGACCATCCAGCCGGACGGCGAGCAGACCGTTGACCCGGCGGTGAAACCGCCCGTCGTGACCGACAAGGAAAGCCTGCTCGCTGCGGTGCAGGCCTGCGGCCTTGTGGGCCTGGGCGGCGCCGGCTTCCCCACCGCGGTGAAGCTGAGCCCCAAGACCCCGGTGGACACCCTGGTCATCAACGGCGCCGAGTGCGAGCCGTACCTGACCGCCGACGCCCGGGAGTTTTTGGAGAACAGCGAGACCGTGATGAGCGGCATCGAGGCCGTGATGAAGTATCTGGACATCAAGAAGTGCTTCATCGGCATCGAGCGCAACAAGCCCGAGTGCATCGACCTGATGTGCAGCCTGGCCAAGGGCGTGGCCGGCGTGGAGGTCAAGCCTCTGCCCAGCCGTTATCCCCAGGGCGCTGAGAAGGTGCTCATCGAGTCCGTCACCGGCCGCGAGGTGCCTCAGGGCGGCCTGCCCGCCGACGCGGGCGTGATCGTGCTGAACGTCACCACCGTGTCCACCATCGGCAAGTATCTGGCCACCGGCATGCCGCTGGTCACCCGCCGCATGACTGTGGACGGCGACGCGGTCAAGGAGCCCAAGAACGTGGAAGTCATCGTGGGCACCCCCCTGCAGGAGGTGCTGGATTTCTGCGGCGTGAAAGAGGGCGTGACCGTTGGCAAGGTGATCATGGGCGGCCCCATGATGGGCGTTGCCGTGGCCGATCTTGCCACCCCGGTGCTCAAGCAGAACAACGGCCTGCTGGTGTTCAGCGAGGCGAAGGCCACCCTGCCCGCGCCCCAGCCCTGCATCCGCTGCGGCCGCTGCATCGACGCCTGCCCCATGGGCCTGGAGCCTGTGCTCATCGCCGGCGCCTTCAACAAGAAGGATGCCGCCGCCCTGGACAAGCTGTGCATCGACCTGTGCATGCTGTGCGGCAGCTGCAGCTATGTCTGCCCCGCCAAGCGGCCTGTCACCCAGACCATGAGCCTGGCCAAGGATTTTGCCAAGAAGGAGGCGAGCAAGTAATATGGAAAACCGTCTGAACGTTACTGCCTCCCCGCATATCCAGGATAACTCCAGCACCCGCAAGCTGATGCTGAACGTCATCATTGCCCTGCTTCCCTGCGTGGTGGCCAGCACCATCATCTTCGGCGCCCGCACCCTTCTGGTGGTGGGCGTCACCGTGGCGGCCAGCGTGCTGTTCGAGTATCTGTATTGCCATCTGATGAAGAAGCCCAACCCGGTGGGAGATCTCTCCGCCGTGGTCACCGGCATGATCCTGGCGCTGAACATGCCGGTCACCATGCCCCTGTGGATCGCCATCGTGGGCGCCTTCATCGCCATCGTGCTGATGAAGCAGCTGTTTGGCGGCATCGGCATGAACTTTGCCAACCCCGCCCTGGTGGCCCGCATCGTGCTGTTCACCGGCTTTGCCAGCCGCATGACCGCCTTTGTGAACCCGCCCAAGGCTGCCCGCACCCTGCAGATCATGGGCGTGGACGGCGCTTCCAGCGCCACCCCCCTGCAGGTGGAAGGCGGCGTGGGCAAGTACCCGCTGATGGACTTGTTCATGGGCGTGCACGGCGGCGTCATGGGCGAGACCTGCGCCCTGGCCATCCTGATCGGCCTGGCCTGGCTGCTCGTCACCCGCACCATCACCGCCACCATCCCTGTTGCCTATGTGGGCAGCTACGCTGTGTTCAGCTTCCTGCTCAACGTGGGTGAGCTGGGCGCTGCCGACGCCGGCATGCTGGTGCTGCACGAAGTGCTGGCCGGCGGCCTGCTGTTCGGCGCGGTCTTCATGGCCACCGACTATGTCACCAGCCCCTTCACCCTGAAGGGCAAGATCGTGTTTGGCATCGGCCTGGGCCTGATCACCTTCGGCATCCGGGCTTTCGGCAACATGGCCGAGGGCGTGTCCTACGCCATTCTGCTCATGAACCTGTTCGTGCCCTACATCAACGATCTGACCCGGCAGGTGCCCCTGGGCTATAAAAAACACAAGAAAGGGGCGGAAAAGGCATGAAAGGCAACACCTGGAACAATATCGTAAAACCCATCGTGGTGCTGGGCGCCATCTGCCTGGTGGCGAGCGCGGCTCTGGCCGCTGTCAACGAAGTGACGGCTCCCATCATCAAGGCGCAGGAAGAAGCCGCCGCCAACGAGGCGTACTTCGCCGTGCTGCCCGAGGCCGACGGCTTTGAGGCGGTCACCGATTACCAGACCAGCAACATCCAGGCCGTGATGAAGGCCACCAACGGCGCCGGCTGGGCCATCCAGGCCTACGGCAAGGGCTTCGGCGGCGACGTGCCCGTGATCGTGGGCTTCGACGCGAACGGCACCATCGTAGGCATCCAGTTCCTGGCCAACTCCGAGACTTCCGGCTACGGCCAGAAGCTGGTGGACGGCAGTGAAGACGGTATCAACTTCACCCAGCAGTTCATCGGCATGAGCGAGGCGCCCGAGGTGGGCGCCAACATCGACGCCATCTCCGGCGCCACCGTTTCCTCCAAGGCCGCCGCCTCCGCTGTGACCAGCGCCATGAACTGCTTCAACGAAGTGGCTCTAGGCCAGGCCGCCGTGGTGGACGAGGGCCCCGTGACCCTCAGCCCCGAGGAAGTGCGCGCCATGCTGGCGCCGAACGCCACCTCCATGACCCAGATCGACACCCCCGAAGGCCTGACCGAGGCCTGGCAGGGCGACGACGGCAGCTATGTGCTGTACGCCGAGGACAAGGGCTGGGAGTACGCCACCAGCCCCATGACCATCGCTGTGGGCTTTGACGCCAATGGCGTCATCACCGGCGTGTGGGTGGACGCTTCCACCCAGACCGCCGGCATCGGCGACGTGGCCGCCGGCGAGGACTACCTGAGCCAGTACACCGGCATCGCCAATGAGGCCGGCCTGGACGGTGTGGACACCGTGGCCGGTTCCACCCAGTCCACCGTGGGCGTGAAGAAGGCCGTGCGCAAGTGCGTGCAGGCCATCGCCCTGCTGAACCCGAACGCCGGCACCGGCGAAACCGCTGCCAGTGACGCCGCCAGCGTGCCTGCCGACAGCGCTGCAAGCAGCGCCGCCACCACCGGCGAAGCTGCCAGCGTGCCCGCCGACAGCAGCGCCAGCAGCGCTTCCACCACCAGCGAAGCCGCCAGCGTGCCCGCTGCCAGCGCGTCCAGCGCATCTTGAGAGAGGAGGCTGTTTGAATCATGGGTAAACTGAAAATTCTTACCGACGGCCTCGTGAAGGAAAACCCGGTGCTCCGCCTTGTGCTGGGCACCTGCCCCACGCTGGCCCTGACCACGGCGGTGTCCAATGCCTTCGGCATGGGCTTTGCGGCCACCTTTGTGCTGGTTTGCTCCAACATCGCCATCTCTGCTTTGCGCAAGGTGATCCCCGGCCAGGTGCGCCTGCCGGCTTACATCACCGTCATCGCCACCTTCGTGACCATCGTGCAGAACCTGGTCAAGGCTTACTTCCCTGACCTGGACGCCGCCCTGGGCGTGTATCTGCCCCTGATCGTGGTGAACTGCATCATCCTGGGCCGTGCCGAGATGTTCGCCTCCAAGAACGGCGTGGTGGATTCCGCGCTGGACGGCGTGGGCATGGGCCTGGGCTTCACCCTGGCTCTGCTGCTCATGAGCACCATCCGTGAGGTGCTGGGCGCCGGCACCTGGTACGGCATCCAGATCATCCCCGAGAGCATCGACCGCTTCACCTTCATGACCAGCCCTGCCGGCGGCTTCTTCACCTTCGGTCTGCTGATGGCGCTGGTGGTCTTCATCGAGACCAAGCTGGGCGACCGGAGAAAGCGCAGCGTGGGCTGCGAGGGCTGCCCCTCCAAGGGCGCCTGTGGCGCGAAAGGGGGCTGTGAATAATGGCTTTGGCTGCTATTTTCTTCACCATGATTTTGGTGAACAACTACGTTCTGGTGCAGTTTTTGGGCATCTGCCCCTTCCTGGGCGTGTCTAAAAAGCTGGACTCCGCCTTCGGCATGAGCTGCGCCGTTATCTTCGTCATGGCGCTGGCCACTGCGGTGACCTGGCCCATCCAGACCTACCTGCTGACCCCGGTGAACGCCGACGGCACCCTCAAATGGGATCTGGGCTACCTGCAGACCATCGTCTTTATCCTGGTCATTGCGGTGCTGGTGCAGCTGGTGGAGGTCATCATGAAGAAATTCATGCCTCCCCTGCACAAGGCCCTGGGCGTTTACCTGCCCCTGATCACCACCAACTGCGCCGTGCTGGGCGTTACCGTGCTGAACATCGACAACGGCTACAACTTTGCCGAGAGCATGGTGTGCGCCGTGGGCGCGGGCGTCGGCTTCATGCTGGCCATGGTGATGTTCAGCGGCGTGCGCAAGCGCCTGGAGGACGCTCAGCCCCCCAAGTGCTTTGAAGGCCTGCCCATCACCCTGGTGGCCGCCTCGGTGGCTGCTTTGAGCTTTGGCGGCTTCGGCGGCATCGTCGAGAACATCTTTGGTACTGTGTGAGGAGGCGGCTGAGATGAACATTGCACTTGCTATTGCCATCGTTACTGTGGCCGGCCTTCTGGGCTCTGTGATCCTGGTGCTGGCCGCCAAGTTCATGGCTGTGGAGGAGGACCCCCGCATCGGCGAAGTGACCTCCTGCCTGCCCGGCGCCAACTGCGGCGCCTGCGGCTACGCCGGTTGCGCCGACTACGCCAAGGCCATTGTGGAAGGCGGCGCGCCTGTGAATAAGTGCGTGCCCGGCGGCGCCAAGGCTGCCGCCGACGTGGCCGCCGTCATGGGCGTGGAGGCCGGCGCCACCGCCGCTGTGCGCGCCACCGTGCGCTGCCAGGGCAAGCCCGGCGTCTGCACCCAGATCTTCGATTACCACGGCGTTTCCAGCTGCGCCGCCGCCGCCGCTCTGTACGGCGGCCCCAAGGCCTGTGCCTACGGGTGCCTTGGCCTGGGCGACTGCGTCAAGGCCTGCAAGTTCGACGCCATCCATGTGGTGGACGGCATCGCCCATGTGGACCCCGAGAAGTGCACCGGCTGCGGCGCCTGCGCTGCCGCCTGCCCCAAGAGCGTCATCGAGATGGCGTCCGACATGGAGGAAAAGCCCCTGGTGCTGTGCCACAACACCGAGAAGGGCCCCGTGGTCATGAAGGAGTGCCAGACCGGCTGCATCGGCTGCATGAAGTGCCAGAAGACCTGCCCCAGCGAGGCCATCAAGGTCACCAACTTCCTGGCCAGCATCGACTACTCCAAGTGCACCGGCTGCGGCCAGTGCGTGGAAGTCTGCCCCAAGCAGGTCATCGTGCGCGCCTGAGGCCTGGGCTGAAAGCAGAATAAAAGGACCCGCCCCGGAACTTCCGAGGCGGGTCCTTTTTTGCGTTTTGGTCAAAGGGCAGGGGAGAGAGCTCAGCCGCGCTCGGCCATGGGCACATACTCCCGATGGGGCTGCACCGCCATGTAGGCCGGGCGGATGATCTTGCCCATGTTGATGAGCTCCTCCATGCGGTGGGCGCTCCAGCCCGCCACGCGGGCGATGGCGAAGATGGGGGTGAACAGTTCGGTGGGCAGGCCCAGCATGCGGTAAACGAAGCCGCTGTAGAAGTCTACGTTGGCGGAAACGCCCTTGTAGATTTTGCGCTTTTCGCTGATGACCTGGGGCGCAAGGCGCTCCACGGCGGAGTAGAGGGCGTATTCCTCGTGCATGTGCTTTTCTTCCGAGAGCTGCTCCACAAAGCCCCGCAGCAGGGTGGCGCGGGGGTCGCTGATGGAGTAGACCGCGTGGCCCATGCCGTAGATGAGGCCGCTCTTGTCGAAGCGCTGGCCCTCCAGGCAGCCGGTCAGATAGGCGCGGATCTCGTCCTCGTCGGTCCAGTCCTTCACGCTGGCCTTCAGGTCCTCGAACATCTGCACCACCTTGATGTTGGCGCCGCCGTGGCGGGGGCCCTTCAGGCTGGCCAGCGCGGCGGCCATGCAGCTGTAAGTGTCGGTGCCGGAGCTGGTGACCACATGGGTGGTGAAGGTGGAGTTGTTGCCGCCGCCGTGCTCCGCGTGCAGCACAAGGCACAGGTCCAGAATGTGGGCCTCCAGCGTGGTGTACTGGCCGTCCGGCCGCAGCAGGGTGAGGATGTTCTCCGCGGTGGACAGGTCCGGCCGCGGGGTGTGGATGTAAAGGCTGTTGCCGTTCTTGTAGTGGTTGTAGGCCTGATAGGCGTACACCGAGATGAGCGGGAAGATGGCAATAAGGTCGATGCACTGGCGCACCACGTTGGGCAGGCTGATGTCGTCCGGCTTGTCGTCGTAGCTGGCCATGGTCAGCACACAGCGGGCCAGGGTGTTCATCATGTCGCTGCTGGGGGCCTTGAGAATGACATCCCGCACAAAGTTGGTGGGCAGGCTGCGGTAGAAGGCCAGCTGTTCGTTGAAGGACTTCAGCTGCTCCGCGGTGGGCAGCTGGCCGAACATCAGAAGATAGGCCGTCTCCTCAAAGCCGAAGCGCTTGTCCTGGATGAAGCCGCCGGTGAGTTTTTCCACCGGGTAGCCGCGGTAGTACAGTTCGCCCTCGCAGGGCACCTTTTTGCCGTCCACCACCTTGCTGCTGATGATCTCGCTGATCTCGGTCAGGCCGGCAAGCACGCCGGTGCCGTCCAGGTCGCGCAGGCCGCGCTTGACATTGTAGCGCACATAGTCCTCTTTGTTGATCTGGTTGTTGGAAAGACACACCGCCGCCAGCGCCTCCAGTTCGGGGGTGATGCGGGAGTAATCCGAAAACTCCGCCATGATAAACGCCTCCTTTTCCCCGCGGCATCCGCCGCATTTTTGCGTTCAAAAAATAATACTTTATTTTGTTATTATACCACAGAATGACCCCTGAGGTGTGACGAATTTTTGAACGCACCGCCCAGCCTTTGCCGCGCGAGAAAAAAGTGGCGGAAAAATGAAAAAAACGCTTGCATTTTTCTTGCCCTCTTGCTATAATAGATAAGCACTCGATTGAGCGCGGAAACATGTGGGAGTGTTCCCGAGCGGCCAATGGGGGCAGACTGTAAATCTGTTGCATAATTGCTTCGGTGGTTCGAATCCACCCGCTCCCACCAGTTCGTCGCAAGCGTCGCATCGCTTGCGACGAATTTTTTTTACAAAAAATTCATCGCGCGCTTGCACTGCTGCTCCTCACTTCCCCACGAAATTTTGCTGCGCAAATTTTCGCGGGGACCTCTTTTGCCGCACCCCGGCAGGGGGTTTTTGCTTGTGGCATGAGCGGGTGAGATGAGAACAGCACGTCCCGGCCCGGGGGCCGGAGAAAAACAGCCCGGTGGGCTGTTTTTCAGTGCGCGGCTCGCGAATCCACCCGCTCCCACCAAAAGCGACCGACATTGTCGGTCGCTTTTTCTTTGTTGTGAGGCCGGCTTTTGACATTTTCGGATGACACCGTATCATCGCTTGCGGCACCTTTGTATGCGTGTTATACTCTGGATAACCTGAGAACTGGAAGTGACGTCAGTGAACCGTGCGGAATTGGAGCGCTTTATCCTCGAAAATTACAATGCGGAGCCGGATTTCCCTTGGATGAAATACCCCAAGTACGAAGTGTTTCGTCACAGCAACAGCAAAAAGTGGTTTGCGCTTATTATGGATGTACCCAAAAGCAAGCTTGGGCTGCAAGAACCAGGTATGTTGGATGTGGCGAATTTTAAGTGCGATGCGCTTTTGATAGGCTCGCTGCGGTGTGAGGCTGGCTTTTTCCCGGCATATCACATGAATAAGGACAGTTGGATCACGGTCGCCCTGGATGGCAGTGTGCCGGATGACAAAATCAAAATGCTGCTGAATGGAAGCTACGACGCAACAGCATCAAAGCCGACCCGCAAGAGACAGTAGTGTGGCAGACATGATCGGCTGTTGAAAGAATAAAAACGAGCGCAAGAGAACAGCGCAGGTGCATGAAAGCAGGTGAAACAATGGAAGGTGGGTTGGATCCCAGCACTGGGAAGCAGCTGGAAGGGCTGGAAAAGGAACAGATGATCGGCATGCCGCTGCTGGAAGTGGCCAGAGGACAGGCAGAACTGGAGGCGGACAACGTTCAAAAAATGATGCAGGCCCTTGCCGGGGCCGTGCCCCGGGAGAAAAAGAAGGAGCCGTAAGTCGATACGGCTCCTTGTTCATGTTCGCTTTGGTTCCTGAGCCGCGGGATGGAGCAGCCGCTCCGCCCGCTCGCTGTAACACAGGGGCTGGTCCCGATACTTTTTGGGCGACACCCCCACCGCCTTTTTGAACAGGCGGGAAAAATAATAGGGGTCGCCAAAGCCCACCCGCTGAGCGATCTCGCCGATGCTGTGGTCGGTGGCTTTCAGCAGCTTGCAGGCCTCTTCCACCTTCAGGCGGGAGAAAAATTCCAGCGGCGCGCGCCCGGTGTGGGCCACAAAGATCTGGTGCAGATAGCTCTTGGAGAGCCCCACCTCCTCCGCCAGTTCGTCCAGGGTCATCGCCCGGCCCAGGTTGCGGTACATGCAGCGGATGGCCTGGGTGAGGTATCGGTTCTGCGCCCCCTTGCCGGTGTAGCTGCGGCAGCGGTCCACCGGGCGGCTGGTGAGCCGAAAGCTGTTCTGCTGGGGCAACCAGCTCGCCTCCGACCACTGGCAGGAGTTCCTGACCCAAAAGGCGGGCCGGTATGTGGAGATACAGGCGGGCCTCGCCAAGACCCAGTATGGCTGCCTGCCCATGCCGCCCCACAGTGAGTGGGAGTGGGTGGAGCAGTACGGCCCGGTGCAGCTGGACCCCGCCCTGCTGGCGGATACCCACCGCCGCCGGTACGAAGCCATTGAAGACCAGCTGGCCGCCGAGGGCGCCGTCGAAGCAATGGAGCGGCTTTTGAAAGACACCGCCTCCATGGCCCGCCGCAAGGCCCGGCTGGTGCGCCCCGGCTCCGCCGCCGGCGCGCTGGCCCGGCGGGGGGAAGCCAGCGCCCATCTGGAATTCTGCTGCGAGGACCAGAGCGGCAAAGACTGGGCCGCCTTTCTGGAGAGCGGCGTGCTTCACTGCCCCGCCCCTGACCAGCGCCCGGACTGCTTCTTGGCGGACGAGGCGAGCCTGCGTCAGCTGAAGGCCACCGTGGAGGGCTGCAACCGGGGCAACTGGTACGCCCATTATCAGCTGGGGGTGCGCCTGGTGCAGAACGGGGAGTACGACGCGGCGGAAAAGCAGCTGCTGGCCTCGCTGGAACTGGCGGAAAATCCCTGGGCCTATCACGCCCTGGCCTGCCTTGAATACCGGCGGGACAACGCCGCCCGGTGCGCGGCGTGCATCGAAAAGGGCGCGGCCCTGCGCCGGGAGGACCTCTCCTATCAAAAGAGCGCCTTCAAGCTGCTCAGCACCGCCGAGGCCTGGCCCGCGATGCTGCGCCTTTACGAGAGCCTGCCCGAAGAGCTGCGGGCCAACAGCTACCTGACCATCCACTACGCCATCGCCCTGCACCGCACCGGCCGCAGCGAAGAGGCCTTCGCCCTCATCGCCGACCCGGCCTCCTTCGTGCTGGAGGACATCCGCGAGGGCGAGGACCTGCCGGCCCGGCTGTGGACCGAGGTCACTGCCGCCCTGGGCCAGCCCCGCCCGGTGCCCTATGAATACAACTTCCGCGCCTACGTCTGAAACAAAAGCAGCGCCCCCTCTGCTGAGGGGGCGCTGCTTTTCTCTTGTTCAGCGGGCGGCCAGCGGGGCCAACGCGTAGCCGTCCACCAGCTGGGCGGGACCCACGGCCACCGGGACGGGCCGGGCGAAGATGGGCCCTTCGGGCACAAAGGTGTGGTATTCGCCGTTCTCGCCGCAGGGGTCCGCCCCCCGCCGCGCCATCTCGTCCAGAAGTTCCTCGGTCAGGGGCTGCCCGGCAAAATCAGCGGGCAGGCGGCGGGTGTCTACCACCGTGACGATGGGCTTGAAACCGCTGGCAAGGCACTCCTTCACCAGCCCCAGGCGCTCCTCCTGCCAGAGGGGGAAGCAGGCCTCCAGACCCGCGGCCCGGCAGCGCTCGCTGCACCAGTCCAGGTGGCCCTGGATGTCGATGTCGCCAAAAACGCAGGCCCTGGCGCCCAGGGCTTTTTCTCTGGCCAGCGCTGCCTCAAAGGCTGCGGCGTACTCCGGGCCGGTGGTGCGGATGAGCCGCACCGGCGCGCCCACCGACCGCTCCACCTCCGCCAGCACCTCGGCGGGGATGCCGTGGAACCAGGAGCGGCCCCGGTCCACGTTGTAGGTGATGAGCAGGGCCTGCAGCTTCATGCCGCTTTGCACAGCGCGGTGGATGGCAAGGGCGCTGTCCTTGCCGCCGCTGTAGGAGGCAACAAAGGGCAGCCCCGGCAAAAGCTTGTTCATCCGGCCCCTCCTTCCAGAATTTTCATCAGTGCGTCCATGTCCAGGGCTTTTTCCAGCGCGTCGGCCAGCAGGTCGAACTGGGCGGCCTGAAAGTCCTCGGCGCTCATGCCCTCGGGCACAAGGACGGCCAGTTTTTCCCGGGTGAGGGCCGCCGCGCCGGGCAGAGCGTCCTCGTCCTCCAGCCGCAGGTCCAGATGGGGCACAACGCCCAGCACCGGCACGCCGCAAATTTCTTCCAGCATCCGCCGCCCCTCGCCGAAGGAGGCGGCGTCGCCGTAAAAGTCGTTGACGATGAGCCCCTTCACCAGCGCCCGCTCTTCCGGGGCCAGCAGGGCCAGCGTGCCGTAGAGCGCCGCGAAGGCCCCGCCCCGGCAGATGTCCGCCGCCAGCAGCACCGGGCAGCGGGCGTAAAGGGCAAAGTCCATGTTCACGATGTCGCCGGCCCGCAGGTTCAGCTCCACCGGGCTGCCCGCGCCCTCGGCCACCACCACTTCAAAGCGGGCCGCCAGCCGGTCGTAGGCCCGGCGGGCCGCTTCGCGGCAGGCCTTGCGGTCAAAGCGGGGCGCGGCCGCGCCGTCCACCACCGCCTCGCAGCCGTCGTGGCGGGGGATGAGCAGCACCGGGTTCATGTCCGGTTCGGGGGAAAGGCCGCAGGCCGCCGCCGTGATGGCCTGACTGCGGGCCATCCGCCGCCCGTCGGGCAGAAGATGGGCGTTGTCGGAGATGTTCTGGGCCTTGAAGGGGGCCGCCCGCAGCCCTCGCCGGCGCAAAAGCCGGCAAAGGCCGATGACCAGCGTGCTCTTGCCCACGCCGGAGGCGGTGCCCAGCACCATCAGGGTCTTGGCTCTCTGTTCCATGGCGCGTTACCGTGCGGGGTAGTTGCGGCTGACGTAGGGCGCTTCCTCCACCCCTTCCGCCTCGTTGAGGTGGAGGGCCAGATAGAAGAAGTAGCCCGAGAGCAGGTTCGCCAGGTCCAGCAGGCGGTCGGGCACCTCATGGCCCTTTTCCACCCAGCGGTAGATGAGGCGCACCAGCTGCTTGCCCTGCACCCGCAGAAGGTGGGCCGTGCAGGCGGCCTCGCACCCCTGGGTCAGCACGAACAGCTTGCAGCGCCCGGCGCAGCGCTCCTTCCAGCCGGAGGCCAGCTCCAGCAGGCGGGCGCACTCCTCCTCGGTGACGGTGAGGCGGGTGCGCAGGGTGGGGTTCATGTGGTAGATGAGCTCGCACACCCACAAAAGCTCCGCCTTCAGGGCCTCATCCTTCACCTGGGCCCGCAGCAGGCCGGTGCGGCTGGCCATCTCGTCGGTGAGCAGTTCAAAATCGCAGCGCAGGTCCTCGCCCGCGTCGCACAAAAAGGGATAAGCCTCGTAAGGGCTTCGGTACAGGCTCATTCCAGTTCCTCCCATCGTTGCAGCGAGCGGCGCATGTAGCCGCCCACGTCCATCTGATACACCCGGTTCAGCGCTGCCGGGTCAAATTCCGCCGCCGGGCCGAAATACCGGGCCCGGCCCTCCTCCATCAAAAGGAAGAGGTTCGCCAGGTCCAGCGCCAGATTCACGTCGTGGAGCACTCCAACAACGCACCGGCTCTCCCCGGCGGCCCAGGCCTTCAGCTCCTGCACCAGCTCCACCTGGTATTTCAGGTCCAGGTGGTTGGTGGGTTCGTCCAGCAGGATGACCCGGGGCTGCTGGGCAAAGGTGCGGGCCAGGAACACCCGCTGCAGCTGCCCGCCCGAAAGCTCGGTCACCTGCCGGTCGCGCAGGTCGGCCACGCCGGTGCGCTCCATGCACTCCAGGGCGATGGCTCTGTCCTCCGGCCCCGGGCCGGAAAAAGCGCCGCCGGTCTGGTGGGCGTAGCGCCCCATCAGCACCGTTTCATAGACAGTATAGGAAAAATACACGCTGCTGATCTGGCTCAGCAGGGCCACGGTCCGGGCCAGCTGCCGCCGGTCCATGGCGGCAAGGTCCCGGCCTTCCGCCGTCACCTTGCCCTCGTGGGGCAGAAGGCCCGCCAGCGCCCGCAGCAGCGTGGTCTTGCCGCAGCCGTTGGGCCCCAGGATGCACAGCCGCCCCCCGGCGGGCACTTCGAAGGAGAGGTCCTTCACCACCGGCGCGCCGCCGTAGCCGCAGGTGAGATGTTCCACCTTGAGCATGGTCACTGCCGCCTCCTTCGCCCGGAAAAATAGACATAGATGAAAAAGGGTGCGCCGATGAGCGCCGTGATGGAGCCGATGGGAATTTCCCGCGGGGGCACCAGCGTGCGGGCCGCCAGGTCGCACAGCACCATGAAGGCCCCGCCGAACAGGGCCGCCGCCGGGATGACCCGCCGGTGGGCCGCGCCGAAGAACCGCCGCACCACATGGGGGGCGATGAGGTCCACAAAGCCGATGATGCCCACAAAGGCGGTGGCGGTGCCGGTGAGCACCGCGATGGCCACCAGCAGCAGCCACTTCATCCGCCGCAGGGCAACGCCCATGGCCTGGGCCTGCTCCTCCCCGAAGGTCATCACGTCCATCTCGCGGGAAAAGCGCAGAAAGAACAGGGTGCAGAGCAGGGTCACCGGGGCCAGCACCGCCACCTGGCTCCACTCCTTGGAGGAAAAGCTGCCCAGCGTCCACAGGCTGATCTGCTGGGCATAGAGGGGCGACAGGGTGGAAAGCAGGTTCATGATGGCGTTCAGAAACAGCGAGACCACCATGCCGGTGAGCACGATGGTGGTGTTGGAAAGGCTGCGGTCCAGCCGGATGGCAAAGCCCACCACCAGCACCACGGTGACCAGCGCGAAGCAGAGGCTCACCGTGGGCAGCAGAAAGGCCCCCAGAAGGCCGGAGGACACCCCGGCCACGATGACCAGCGCCGCGCCCAGGCCCGCCCCGGCGGAAACGCCCAGCCCGAAGGGGGAGGCCAGGGGATTGCGCAGCACCGACTGCATCACCGTGCCGCTCACCGCCAGCCCCGCCCCGGTGAGAAAGGCCATCAGCACCCGGGGCAGCCGCATGTTGAACACGAGGCTGGGGTAGACCGGGTCGATGCTTTCCGGCAGGGCTGTGCCGAAGAAAAAGTGGGCCAGGATGGCGCACACTTCATCGGGGGGAATAAAGACGCTGCCGACCCCGACGCCCAGAATGAGGGCGGCGAGGGCGGCAGCAGCGAGCACGGCCATTTTTGCCGCTGTTTTCATGGCCTTATTCCGCGCTGAACAGCTCGGGATAGACGGCCTTGGCCATCTGGTCCAGCGCCTTCACGATGTTCTGGTTGGACAGGGAAGAGGCCATGTTGTCGATGTAGAACACCTGCTCGTTCTGCACGGCGCTCATGCCTTCCCAGCCGCTGCGGCCCAGAATTTCGGCCACGGGGTCCTCGATGTAGTTCACGTTGGTGAGGATGACGTCCGGGTCGGCGGCCACGATGGTCTCGGCCTCCACCGGCAGCCAGCCCTGCTGGTCGGCCAGCACGTTCTCGGCGCCGATGAGCTCGATTATCTCGTTCAGGAACACGCCGCTGCCGAAGCTGTACATGCTGGGGGCGGCGCTGATCTCAAAGTAGACGCTCTTCTTGTCGGTCACGGTGGCGCCGATGGCGGCGATGCGGTCCAGCTCGGCCTGCATGTCCACGATCAGGGCGTCGCCCTCGGCGCTCTTGCCCATGGCGGCGGCGATGAAGGCGATGTCCTCCTGGATGGCGGCGATGCTGTCGGCGGTGGGCACGCACAGCACGCACACGCCCATGTCCATCAGCTGCTGATAGGGATTGGTCTGGTCATACAGGGTCATGTTGGAAACGAACAGCACGTCCGGCTTCAGGGCCGCCAGCTGCTCCATGTCCGGCTGCATCATGTCGAAGGTGGGCACGCCCTCGGGCAGGCCCTCCAGGCCCACGCTCTGGGCGTCGTAGCCCACGATAAGGTCGCCGCAGCCCAGGGCCACCAGCGCCTCGGCAATGGACGGGGCCAGCACCACCACGGAGCCGATCTCGTCGGGGATGGTCACATCGGCGCCGCTGGGGTCAGTGGTGGGCTTTTCGGCGGCAGGGGCCGAAACGGAAGAGGACGGGGCGGAAGCGGACACGGACGCGGAGCCGGAAGCCGGCTGGGCGGCGCAGCCCGCGGCGCTGGCGGCCAGGGCCAGCGCCAGGATGAGACTGAGAAGCTTTTTCATGGATTTACCTCCTGATTTTCCGGCAAAAAACAAATCACCCTTCCACACACGAAAGGGTGACGTTTGCCAAAAAAGAAAACAGTGCAATTCATCCATCGTGAAGTGTACCAGAGCAGACTCAGCGATCCGACTTAGCGCGCCGTGCGGCGCGCATCACGGTGGCGGGACCGTGCGGGATTCTCACCCGGCTTCTCTGAATAAATGTCTGCCCCTTTTATGCGAAAGTGTCATTCGTTTTTGCTCTCGGTTTGTCATGCGGGCAAAAGCGGCCCGCATGTGCTTTCATTATAAGAAGGATGGGCCCGCAAGTCAAGGGAAGGGCAGGGCGCAAAAAAGCCGCCGCTGTTCTGTCACAGCGGCGGCACGGGTCAAAAGAGATATCAGCCCTTGTAGCCCACGGCGTCGGCCAGTTCCTGGTCGATGACCACATACACGTTTTCGTGCATCTTCAGCATGGTGCTGGGGTTGTGGGTGGTGATGGCGTCGTCCATCACAAGGCCGCGGATGGCGTCGGTCTTGGCCAGGCCGGTGGCGATGAGCACCACGCACTTGGCGGCCAGGATGTCGCCCATGCCCATGGTGATGGCGGTGGTGGGCACATCCTCCTTCTTCTCAAAGAAGCGGGAGTTGGCCTGGATGGTGCTCTCGGTCAGCTTTTCGATGTGGGCGGTGGCGTGCAGCACGTCCGCCGCCTCGTTGAAGGCGATGTGGCCGTTGTTGCCGATGCCCAGAAGCTGCAGGTCGGCAACGCCGCCCTCCCGCACCTTGGCCTCCAGCGCGGCGGCGTTGGCCTCGGGGTCGCCCATGCCCTGGGCAACGTAGGTGTTGGCCTTGTCGATGTTGATGTGGTCGAACAGGTTGGTGTTCATGAAGTAGCGGTAGCTCTGGTCATGGGTCTCGGGGATGCCGCAGTATTCGTCCAGGTTCACCGTGCGCACCTTGGAGAAATCCACCTTGCCGGCCTTGTTGGCCTCGATGAGCTTTTTGTACATGGGCACGGGGGTGCCGCCGGTGGCAAGGCCCAGCTTGCAGTCGGGCTTTTCGTTCACCAGCTTGCAGATCATGTCGGCCACATAGGCGCAGCTCTCATCATAGCTCTTGGTCACGACGACGTTCATGGTAAGCACTCCGTTCTTTGCAAATTTTTCTGCCGCTGCCCGGGGCCCTGCCCGCGGCCGCGCGGCGTCTCTATCCTAATCATAGCGGCTGCGGCCCCAAAAGGAAAGCCCCGAAAGGCTTTATTTTTTGCACTTCGCTCTCACACATACAGCTCCTTCTCCAGCGGCAGGGGCTGGCCCAGCGCCTCGTCCGCCGCCGCGGCGGCCCGGAAGGCGGCGGGCGTCTGGCCGGTGGCCTTCTTGAACACCCGGCACAGGTAGTTCGCGCCGGAAAAACCGCACAGGCTCGCCACCACCTCCAGGGGGTATTCCCGCCTTGCCAGCAGCAGCTTGGCCGCCTCCAGCCGCACCCCGGTGAGGTACTGCCCGGGCGTGACCCCCATGGCCGCCTTGAAGGCGCGCACCAGATGGCTCTTGCTCACCCCCAGCGCCTCGCTCAGCTCCTCCACGCCGTACAGCCCGGCGTAGTGCTCCCGGATCTGGGCCGCCGCTTCGGCCACCAGCGGCGGCAGGGCCGCGCCCGCCGCGTCCGCCCCGGCCAGCTCGCACAAAAGCCGGTAGCACAGCTCGCTCTGCAGCGGCCGCCCGGCCTGGGCCAGCGCCGCCACCAGCCCCGCCGCCCCCGGGCAGCTTGCCCCGGCGGCGAACATGGGCTGTTCCAGCCCTTCCAGGAACAAGCCGGCGGCCAGCCCGCCCAGGCGCACCGCCAGCAGATGGCAGCTCTCGGCAGGCACAAGGCGCACCGGCCCCGCCGCCACCAGCAGGCTGCCCGCCCCGGCCAGCCGGGCCTCGTCGCCGTCCAGGGCGCACCGCCCGCTGGACAGCACCCCCGCCCAAAGGCCCCCGCCCTCGAGGGTCAAAGGCAGGCCGAACTGCTCGTCCGCCACTTCCTCCAGCCGCGCCACCCGTTCGCAGTCGAAAATCAATTTCCAACACCACACATCAATAAAATGCTATTTCAATCCCCAAAAAGTCTGATATTATTATAATAGATGGAAAATGTGGGGTCAACCACATCAACAAATGAATAATCAAAGAAAGGGAGTTTGCGCCAATGGCAAGCATCAGCTTACAGCACATCTACAAGATCTATCCCGGCGACGTGACCGCCGTCAAGGACTTCAACCTGGAGATCGCGGACAAGGAGTTCATCATCCTGGTCGGCCCCTCCGGCTGCGGCAAGTCCACCACCCTGCGCATGATCGCCGGTCTGGAAGAGATCAGCAAGGGCGAGCTGTACATCGGCGACCGCCTGGTGAACGACGTTCCCCCGAAGGACCGCGATATCGCCATGGTGTTCCAGAACTACGCTCTGTATCCCCACATGACCGTGTACAAGAACATGGCCTTTGGTCTGGAGCTGCGCAAGACCCCGAAGGACGAGATCGACAAGCGCGTGCGTGAGGCCGCCAAGGTCCTGGACATCGAGCACCTGCTGGACCGCAAGCCCAAGGCTCTGTCCGGTGGTCAGCGTCAGCGTGTGGCCCTGGGCCGCGCCATGGTCCGCAACCCGGCCGTGTTCCTGCTGGACGAGCCTCTGTCCAACCTGGACGCCAAGCTCCGCACCAGCATGCGCACCGAGATCATCAAGCTGCATCAGAAGCTGGCCACCACCTTCATCTACGTCACCCATGACCAGACCGAGGCCATGACCATGGGCGACCGCATCGTGGTCATGAAGGACGGCATCATCCAGCAGGTCGACACCCCGCAGCACCTGTACGATCTGCCCTGCAACATGTTCGTTGCGGGCTTCATCGGCAGCCCCCAGATGAACTTCCTGGACGCCACCCTGAACAAGGACGGCGAGACCTACTGGATCGACCTGAGCGGCGACAAGATCGTTCTGCCCGCCGAGAAGACCGCCGACGGCAAGCTGGACGCCTATGTGGGCAAGGCCGTGAAGGCCGGTGTGCGCCCCGAGGACATCAAGGACGACGAGGAGTTCGTGGCCAAGCACAGCGGCTGCAAGCTCACCGCCACCGTGGAAGTCAGCGAGCTGATGGGCAGCGAGATTTACCTGTATCTGGACTACAAGGGCAACAAGCTCACCGCCCGCGTGGCCCCCACCTCCAAGGCGAAGAACGGCAACGAAGTGGTCGTTGCCTTCGACCCCCACAAGGTGCACCTGTTCGACCCCGAGACCGAGGTCACCATCCTGAACTGAGCAAATTCAGAACAGCAAAGCGCCGGGCAAACGCCCGGCGCTTTTTCCTTGTCTGGCGAAAAGAAAAACAGGCGGCAGGCCGTGAGGTCTGCCGCCATATTTTGTATAAACTTGCAGAAAACTACGATCAGTAAAGCTTCTCCCGCTTCTGGTAGTGGGTGTGCAGCAGCTCGTGGGCCTTCTTGCCGCCGGGCTGGCCCAGGAACTCCACATACACCTTCTTCACCAGCAGGTTCTCGTGGCTCTTGCGCACGGTGCTGCGCTCGTCCTGGTCGTAAAGAGCCTTGGCGCGCAGGGCCTTGATGTCGGTGAAGTTGCGCACGGGGGCGGGCTGGATGGGCTGGCCGCCGCCGTTGACGCAACCGCCGGGGCAGGCCATGACCTCGATGAAGTCATACTGCTTTTCGCCCTTGCGCACCATGTCCAGCACCTTGCCGGCGTTGGCGGTGCCGCTGACCACGCACACCCGCAGGGTCAGGTCCTCCACCTGATAGGTGGCCTCCTTGATGCCCTGGGTGCCGCGCACGGCCTCGAATTCCACCGGCTCCACTTCCTTGCCGGTGAGGGTCTCCACGGCGGTGCGAAGCGCCGCCTCCATCACGCCGCCGGTGGCGCCGAAGATGTGCCCCGCGCCGGAGGCTTCGCCCATGGCGGGGTCGAAGTCCTCGTCGGGCAGGTCGTTGAAGCGCAGGCCGCTGCGGTGGATCATCCGGGCCAGCTCGCGGGTGGTGATGGACACGTCCACGTCGGGGATGCCTTCGCCGGCGGCGCACTCGTCCGGGCGGCTGATCTCCATCTTTTTGGCGGTGCAGGGCATCACGCTGACGCAGTAGATGTCCCGGGGATCGATGCCCATTTTCTGGGCGTAGTAGGTCTTGCTCAGCGCGCCGAACATCTGCTGGGGGCTCTTGCAGCTGGAGAGGTTGGGAATGAAGTCCGGGTGGAAGGTCTCGCAGTAGCGCACCCAGCCCGGGCTGCAGCTGGTGATGAGGGGCAGCGGGCCGCCCTCCTTCATCCGGTGCAGGAACTCGGTGGCCTCCTCCATGATGGTCATGTCGGCGGCAAAGTCGGTGTCAAACACGCCGTCAAAGCCCAGGCGGCGCAGCGCGGCCACCATCTTGCCCTGCACATTGGTGCCGATGGGCAGGCCGAACTCCTCGCCCAGGGCCGCCCGCACGCTGGGGGCGGTCTGCACGATGACATGGCGGGTGGGGTCGCCCAGCGCGGCCCACACCTTGTCGGTGTCGTCCCGCTCCACCAGCGCGCCGGTGGGGCAGACGTTGATGCACTGGCCGCAGCCGATGCAGGTGGAGTCCGCCAGCTTGCCCTCGAAGGCGCAGGCGATGTGGGTGTTGAAGCCGCGCTCCACCACGTTGATGACGCCCACGCCCTGGTTCTCGGCGCAGGTGGAGATGCAGCGGCGGCAGATGATGCACTTGGAGTTGTCCTTCAAAAGGTGAGGCGCGCTGTAGTCGTCCTGGCGCTCGGGCAGAACGCCCTCGAAGGAGTTGGACTTATCCACGCCGTACTGCTTGCACAGCCGCAGCAGCTCGCAGTCGCCGCTGCGCACGCAGCTCATGCAGTCCTGGTTGTGGGTGGAGAGGATGAGCTCCAGGTTGGTCTTGCGGGCGGCCTGCACCTTGGGGGTGCCCGTGAACACCTCCATGCCCTCGCTCACCGGGTAGACGCAGGCGGGCAGCAGGTTCTTGGCCCCCTTCACCTCCACCACGCAGACGCGGCAGGCGCCGTTCACGCGCTGGATTTCCTTTAAGTAGCACAGGGTGGGGATGGTGATGCCGATCTCGTGGGCGGCCTCCAGGATGGTGGCGCCCGCCGGTGCCTTGCAGGGCACGTTGTTGATTTTCAGATTGACCATTTCCATTGTTCGCGTCCTCCTTTAACCCTTGCTGATGGCGCCGAAGCGGCAGGTCTCCATGCAGGCCCCGCACTTGACACACTTGAGGGTGTCGATGTTGTGGGGGTTGCGCACGCTGCCGTTGATGGCGCCCGCCGGGCAGGCCCGGGCGCAGAGGGTGCAGCCGCGGCACTTCGTCTCGTCGATCTTATAGGTCAGCAGGGCTTTGCACACCCCGGCGGGGCAGCGCTTGTCCTGGATGTGGGCCAGGTACTCGTCCCGGAAGTACTGCAGGGTGGAGAGCACCGGGTTCGGGGCGGTCTGGCCCAGGCCGCACAGGCTGTTCTCCTTGATGAACTGGGCCAGCTCTTCGATGCGCTCCAGATCGCGCATGGTGCCGTTGCCGCTGGTGATTTTTTCAAGCAGCTCCAAAAGGCGCTTGGTGCCCACGCGGCAGGGGGTGCACTTGCCGCAGCTCTCGTCCACCGTGAACTCCAGGAAGAACTTGGCGATGTCCACCATGCAGGTGTCCTCGTCCATGACGATGAGGCCGCCGGAGCCCATCATGCTGCCGATCTCCATCAGGTTGTCGTAGTCGATGGGGGTGTCGATGAGGCTGGCGGGGATGCAGCCGCCGGAGGGGCCGCCGGTCTGGGCGGCCTTGAACTTCTTGCCGCCGGGGATGCCGCCGCCAATTTCTTCCACGATCTCCCGCAGGGTGGTGCCCATGGGCACTTCCACCAGGCCGGTGTGTTTGATTTTGCCGCCCAGGGCGAACACCTTGGTGCCGGGGCTCTTCTCGGTGCCCATGCTGCGGAACCAGTCGGCGCCCTTCAGGATGATCTGGGGGATGTTGGCGTAGGTCTCCACGTTGTTCAGAATGGTGGGCCGGCCGAACAGGCCCTTCTTGGCGGGGAAGGGGGGACGGGGCCGCGGCTCGCCGCGCATGCCCTCGATGCTGGTCATCAGGGCGGTCTCCTCGCCGCAGACGAAGGCGCCCGCGCCCAGCTTGATGTCGATGTCAAAGGAGAAGTCGGTGCCGAAGATGTTTTTGCCCAGAAGGCCGTACTCCCGGGCCTGCTGGATGGCGGTGGACAGGCGGTTCACCGCGATGGGATACTCGGCGCGCACGTAGACATAGCCCTGGTCCGCGCCGATGGCGTAGCCGGCGATGGCCATAGCCTCGATGACGCTGTGGGGGTCGCCCTCCAGAACGCTGCGGTCCATGAACGCGCCCGGGTCGCCCTCGTCGGCGTTGCAGCAGACGTATTTTTCCACCTTGCCCCGGTCGGCGCAGGCCAGCTGCCACTTGCGCCCGGTGGGGAAGCCGCCGCCGCCGCGGCCCCGCAGGCCGGAGTCCAGCACCACCTGGATGACCTCGTCGGGGGTCATCTCGGTGAGGGCCTTGCCCAGGGCGGCGTAGCCGTCAAAGGCGATGTACTCCTCGATGTTCTCGGGGTTGATGACGCCGCAGTTGCGCAGGGCGATGCGCTTCTGCTTTTTGTAGAAGGAGGTCTCGTCCAGGCTCTTGATGGAGTTGTCCTCCGCCACCGTCTCGTTGTAGAGCAGGCGGAGCACAGGGCGGCCCTTGAGCAGGTGCTCGTTCACGATCTCCGCCACGTCCTCGGGCTTGACCATGCTGTAAAAGGTGCCCTCGGGGTAGATGACCACGATGGGGCCCAAAGCGCACAGGCCGAAGCACCCGGTGCGGATGACCTTGACCTCGTTTTCCAGACCGGCGGTTACGATCTCCGCCTCGAAGGCAGCGGCCACCTTGTCGCTGCCGGACGAGGTGCAGCCGGTGCCGCCGCAGATCATGACATGACTTCTGTACATTGGCTCTGCCTCCTTATTCTTCCGTGCCGGCCTGGCCGATGGTGTATTCGGTGACCACATGCCCGCCCACCAGATGTTCCGCCACCACGCGGGCGGCCTTCTCGGGGGTCATGTGGACGTAGGTCACCTTCTCCTGCCCGGGCACAAAGACCTCCACCACCGGCTCATACTTGCAGATGCCGATGCAGCCGGTCTGGGTGACCATGATGCCGGAAAGCCCCCGGCGGGCCACTTCTTCGGTGAAGGCGTTCAGCACAGGGCGCGCGCCCATGGCGATGCCGCAGGTGGCCATGCCCACCTGCACGCGGATGGGGTTTTCGCCCGGCTCGCGGGTATTCACGGTCTGACGCATCCGGTCCCGGATGGCCGCCAGTTCCTGCAAACTCTTCATACAGCGTTACTCCTTTTTCAAAATCTCACGGATGTTCTCGGCCAGATACTCCCGCAGCCACAGGGCCACTTCGGGCTCGGCCAGGCTCACCCCGCCCAGGATGTCCCGCATCTCGCGGGTGTCGGCGCAAAAGCGCCCGCCCGGGCCGGCGAGGGTGAACACGAAATCAATGTCCGGGCTGCACTGCACAAGGCCCGCCACGCTGGCGGCCACGTCCCCCAGGGGCGGCATGTCGATGTGGTCGGTGCAGAAAAGCGCTGTCACCGCGGTGCCCTTGCCCTCTTCGCTTTCCAGCGTCAGCTGCCCGCCGGTGAGCTCGGCCGCCATCTTCAGAAAAGGCAGCCCCAGCCCCACCTTGCGGCTGGTGCGGCTGGTGCAGAAGGGGTCGGTGACCCGTTTCGCCAGCTCCGGGTCCATGCCTTTGCCGTCGTCGATGATGGCAAGGCGCAGGCGGCGGGCTTCTTCGTCCACCGAGAGTTCGATGCGCACCAGCTTCGCGCCGGCGGCCACCGAGTTCTCGGCCACGTCCAACAGGTTCATCGAAAGTTCCTGCACCGCGCGCCCTCCTTTGGCCTCGTCAGTCGGGGTATTTTGCCAGGATGCCGTCCAGGTCGTCCACCGTCAGGCGGCCGTAAACGTCGTCGTTCACCATAAGTACGGGGGCCAGGCCGCAGGCGCCCACGCAGCGGCAGGCGTCCAGGCTGAACTTGCCGTCCGCCGTGCACTCGCCGCCGGCGATGCCCAGCTTCTCCTGCAATTTCTCGTACAGCTTGCCGCTGCCCTTCACGTAGCAGGCGGTGCCCAGGCACACGCTGATGCGGTATTTGCCCTTGGGCGTCAGGCTGAACTGGGAGTAGAAGGTGGCCACGCCGTAAATTTCGGCCAGGGGCTTGCCCAGCGCTTCAGCCACCATGCGCTGCACCTCGATGGGCAGATAGCCGTAGATCTCCTGGGCCTTCTGCAAGGCGGGCATCACCACGCCCGGCGTGTCTTTGTTCTCGTCGAGCCAGGCTTTCAACTGCCCTTCCTGCTCGGGTGTGCCGGAAAACGGCACGGTGGAAAAGTGCCTCATAGTATCCCTCCTGAAGGTCTTTCACGGGGGCAGCGGTCCCTGCCCATATGCTTCCATTATACCAGAAGGCTGTTATAAATTAAACAAATAAACACCGGAAAGTCGTATAAAATTGCAGCGCGAGTTGACAAAAAACTGTTGAAAATGTCACGGTCCGACCCTTGCCAGGGGGTGGGGCATCTTTTATAATAAAGAAAAGGAGGCGGCCGGCCGGGCCGCCCGAGGGGAAAAGAGGGGAGGGTCTGTAATGACCATCAAAGAGGTGAAAGACATTCTGAATGCGCGGCTGCACACGCCCGGCGCGGATCTGGACGTTCAGGTGCACGCGGCCTGCGGCAGCGACATGATGAGCGACGTGCTGGCCTATGTGAAGGACCAGGCGGTGCTGCTCACCGGGCTGAACAACCCCCAGGTGGTGCGCACCGCCGAGATGATGGACATGGTGTGCATCGTGTTCGTGCGGGGCAAGCAGCCCCAGGAGCAGATCGTGGAAATGGCGGCGGCGCGGGGCATGGCGGTGCTCTCCACCGACCTGCCCATGTTCGCGGCCTGCGGCAGGCTCTATGAACAGGGCCTGCGGGGAGGAGAGATGGCATGAGCGAACCCATCCGGCTGGAATACACCGTGCCCGGCGACGACTTTGCCCGGGCGGGGGAGGCCAGCGCCGACCTGAAGGCCACCCTGAAAAAGCTGGGCGTGCCCGCGGCGGCGGTGCGGCGCATCTCCATCGCCCTCTATGAAGGGGAGATAAACCTTGCCATCCACGCGGGGGGCGGGCGCATCGACGTGGCCATCGGCGACGACGACGTGCAGATGGTCCTCTCGGACCAGGGGCCCGGCATCCCGGACGTGGAGCAGGCTATGCAGGAGGGCTTTTCCACCGCCAGCGCCGAGGTGCGCAGCCTGGGCTTCGGGGCGGGCATGGGCCTGCCCAACATGAAGCGCTACACCGACGAGTTCGAAATCCAGTCCACCGTGGGGGTGGGCACCACCATCACCATGCGGGTGAACATCGACTGAAGGGGCGGCCCGGCGCGGGCCGTTTTTGGAGGAGACCATGGACCAATTCGTGCATTCGGTCACGCTGGAAAAGCGTCTGTGCAACGGCTGCACCAACTGCATCAAGCGCTGCCCCACCCAGGCCATCCGGGTGCGGGAGGGCAAGGCGGTGATCGAGGCGGAGCGCTGCATCGACTGCGGCGAGTGCATCCGGCTTTGCCCCCACCGGGCCAAGCGGGCGGTGAGCGACCCGCTGGCGCTGCTGGGGCATTTCGAGTACCGGGTGGCCATCGTGCCGCCCAGCCTGTATGTGCAGTACAACCACCAGAAAAACCAGGACATGGTGCTGGACGCATTGTGCCGCGCGGGATTTGACGACGTGTTCGAGGAGGCGGCGGCCTCCGAGCTCATCAGCGACGCTACCAGCCGCATCATGGCCACCGGCGGCGCGGCGCGGCCGGTCATCAGCTCCGCCTGCCCGGCGGTGACCCGGCTCATCCGGGTGCGCTTTCCCGAACTGATCGACCACATGCTGCCGCTGGTGCCGCCCATGGAGCTGGCGGCCCGCATGGCCAAGAAAAAGGCGGCGGAAAAGACCGGCCTGCCCGAAGAAAAGATAGGCTGCATCGCCATCGTGCCCTGCCCGGCCAAGGTCACCATGCGCCGGGCCCCGGTGGGCAGCAGCCGCAGCGCCCTGGACGGGGCGGTGTCGGTGACGGAAATTTACCCCAAGCTGCTGGCCCTGCTGGACGGCAGCCGCACCCCGCCCCACCGGGCCACAGCGGGCGCGGCGGGCCTTGCCTGGGCGTCCAGCGGCGGCGAGGCGCTGGGCCTTTCCGGGGTGGAGAACCATCTGGTGGCCGACGGCATGGAGAGCATCATCCGGGTGCTGGAAGACCTGGAGGACGAAAAATACGACCAGATCGACTTTGTGGAGCTGCGGGCTTGCCCCGGCGGGTGCCTGGGCGGCTCTTTGCAGCTGGAAAACCCCTACATCGCCCGCACCAAACTCAAGCGGATGCAGCGCACGGTGGCGGGCACGGTGAACCGCCTTGCGGGCGGCATCCCCACCGAGATGCTGTGGGACACCGACCTCACCTATGCCCCGGTGCTGGAGCTGGGGGCCACCCGGGGCGAGCGGTTCGAGCGCTACAACCGGATGCAGACCATCCTCAAGACCCTGCCGGGGTTGGACTGCGGCGCCTGCGGCGCGCCCAGCTGCGAGGCGCTGGCGGAGGACGTGGTGCGGGGCACCGGCCAGGTGACCGACTGCGTGCTGCTGCGCTGCCGCCAGCTGGAAGCCCGGCTGAAAGCCAGAGAGAGAAAAGGAGGGGCGGGGGAATGAACACGAAAGACCTGCCCGCGGTGTGCGGTTTTGAGCCGCTGGTGCCCGGCGAGGAGAGAGAGATCGAAGGTATCTTCACCGGCGACCTGCTCAGCTGGGCCATGGGCCGGGCCAAGGAAGGGGACGCCTGGTTCACCGTGATGGGCAACGTGAACGCGGTGGCGGTGGCCTCGCTGGCGGACTGCGCCTGCATCGTGCTGTGCCACGGCGCGCAGCTGGACGAGGTGGCCCGCCAGCGGGCACAGGAGAACGGGGTGCAGGTGCTGGCCACCGGCCTGCCGGAATTCGAGGCAAGCCTGACCCTGGCAAAAGCCATGGGACTTTGAACGGGAAGGGGGAGAACAGGCCATGCGGTACGACCTGCATCTGCACACCTGCCTTTCCCCCTGCGCCGACCGGGACATGACCCCCGCCACCGTGGCGGGGCTGGCAAAGCTGGCGGGGGCCGAGCTCATCGCCATCACCGACCACAACAGCGCCCTCAACCTGCCCGCCGCCGAAAAGGCCTGCCGGGAGTACGGCCTGCGCCTTCTGCCGGGGCTGGAGGTCACCACCGCCGAGGAGCTGCATCTGCTTTGCTATTTCAAAACGGTGGAGGCGGCGCTGGAATACGGGCGTGAGCTTTACGCCGCCCTGCCGGCGCTGCCCTGCGACCCGGTGATCTGGGGCGAGCAGTGGGTGACGGACGAGGAGGACCGGGTGCTGGACAAGGTGGACAAGCTGCTCACCGCCGCCTGCGGCTGGCCGCTGGAGGAAGCGGCTGCCCGCTGCCGGGCCCTTGGGGGCGAACCGGTGCCCGCCCATGCCGACGCCGAGAGCTATTCCGTTTTTGCCGTGCTGGGCATGCTGCCGCCGGAAGCAGGCTTTTCGGCGGTGGAACTGCGCAGGCCGGAACTGGCCGCCGAGTATGAGCGGAGAGGTCTGCTGCCGCCGGGGCTGGAGGTGTTCGCCTCCTCCGACGCCCACTTCCTTTCGGCGGTGGGGGCGCGGCTGGGCGACCTTGCGCCAAACAGTGTGCTGCGCCGCCTGCTGTGAACGACAAAAAGCGTCCCCCATGGGCCTTGACCCACGGGGGACGCTTTTCTTATGTATGTTTTTTACAAAAGGGGGATGCCCGCATCTTCACAGGCTTTGCGGGTGGCGGCATCCCAGATGCTCACCTGCACCTCGCCCACATGCACTTTTTCCAAAAGCAGCATGCACAGCCGGCTCTGGCCGATGCCGCCGCCGATGGTCAGGGGCAATTCGCCCGCCAGCAGCATCTTGTGAAAGGCAAGGCCCCGCCGCTCGTCGCAGCCCGCCAGGGTCAGCTGCCGGTCCAGGGCCGCCGGGTCCACCCGGATGCCCATGCTGCTGATCTCCACCGCGCACTGCAGCGGCTCGTGCCAGAACAAAAGATCGCCGTTCAGGCTCCAGTCGTCGTAATCCGGGGCGCGGCCGTCGTGGGGCTTGCCGCTCTTCAGTTTGCCGCCGATCTGCTCGATGAAGATGGTGCGGTGCTCCTTGGCAAAGGCGTTTTCCCGCTCCTTGGGGGTAAGGTCCGGCCAGCGGTCCTCCAGCTCCTGGCTGGTGACAAAGGTCACCTCCCGGCACAGGCTGCCGGTGAGCTGGGGAAACTGCCATTTCAGTTCGTCCAAAGTGGAGCTGATGGCGTAGACGATGTTCTGCACGGTAGCGTGCAGATACTCCCGGGTGCGCTGGTCCGCGTCGATGACCTTCTCCCAGTCCCACTGGTCCACATACACCGAGTGGAGGTTATCCAGTTCCTCGTCCCGGCGGATGGCGTTCATGTCAGTGAGCAGGCCGTTGCCGGGGCGGAAGCCGTACTGATGCAGGGCCAGCCGCTTCCACTTGGCCAGACTGTGCACCACCTGGGCGCTGACGCCGGCGGCGGGGATGTCAAAGCTCACCGGGCGCTCCACGCCGTTCAGGTCGTCGTTCAGGCCCAGGGCCGGGTCCACGAACAGGGGGGCGGTGACCCGCTTGAGGTGCAACGCCGCGCACAGCTTGACCTCGAAGGCCTGCTTGATCATGCCAATGGCCTTCTGGGTGTCGTAAAGGCCCAGGCAGGGCACATAGCCCTGGGGGATGGGATACTCGCTCACCAAAAACACCTCGCTTAGTCCTGCCCGTCCTCCTTGGGCATCAGCCGGATGAGCAGCGAGAGGATGCGTTTGTCCTCCACCTGCTCCACGGTGACGTGCAGGTTCTCGTAATCAAAGCTCTCGCCGGGGGCGGGGATGTGCTCCAGGCACTCCAGCGCCCAGCCTGCGGTGCTGGAAAAATCGCTGTCGAAGTTGCGGGTGGAAACGCCCAGCTCCTCGAACACGTCGTAGACGTTGGCCTCGCCCGCCACCCGGAACAGGTGCTCTTCCAGCTGCTGCACCGGCAGCTCTTCCACCTCGTCGGTCTCGTCGAAAATTTCGCCCACCAGCTCTTCCAGCACGTCCTCCAGCGTCACCAGACCCAGCGTTCCGCCGTAGTCGTCGGTGACGATGGCCATGTGCTGCTTTTGGCGGCGGAACTCCGCCAGCAGGTCGTTGATGCGCTTGGTGCGGTAGACGAAGGGCAGCTCGCGGCACATGGCCCGCACGTCGATGGCCTTGCTGCGGGCCAGGCACTCGAACAGGTCGCGGGTGTGCAGCATGCCGATGATGTGGTCGATGTCCCCCTCATACACCGGGATGCGGGTGAAGGAGTTGTCCAGCACGGTGTTCACGATCTCGTCCACGGGGTCGTTCACGTCCACCGCCACCATGTCCACCCGGGGCACCAGGATCTCCTGCACGGTGATGTCGTCGAATTCGATGGCAGACTGGATGATCTCGGTCTCCTGGCTGTCCAGCACGCCCTCCTCCTCCACTGTGTCGATGATGGTCTTCAGCTCATCCTCGGTCACGCTTGGCTGCAGTTCCAGCCCGGCGGAGCGCCGTCCGGTGAGCAGCTGCTTGAGCTTGACGAAGAACCACACCACCGGCGAAAACAGCGTGCGAAGAAACGCAATGACCCCCGCCACCTGCAAGGCAAAGGCTTCGGGGCTGTCCTTGGCAAAGCTCTTGGGCAGGATCTCGCCGAAGATCAGCACCAGCAGCGTCATGCCGAAGGTGGCGATGGCCGGGCCGCTGGTGGGGCCCCACAGGGCGGTGGCCGCCACGGTGGCCAGCGAGGCGCTGGCCATGTTCACGATGTTGTTGCCGATCAGGATGGTGGAGATGGTCTTGTCGAAATCCTCCGCCACCTTCAGGGCTGTTTTCGCCCGCTTGTTGCCGTCCTCCGCCTTGCTGCGCATGCGGATCTTGTTGAAGGAGGAGATGGCCGTCTCACTGGCGGAGAAAAATGCCGAGCAGGCGACCAGAAGGACCATTGCGATGTAAATACTGGGGCCAGGGGTATCCAAAAATCATCAAACCTTTCAAAACATTGGATTTGAGGTCAAAACGCCTCACAATATATATAGCAGAAATCCCGCCTGTTTGCAACAAAAAACACCGCGGGGAACGGTCCAAAGCCGCCGCCGGGCGGGAAATGTGAAAAATGAATGGAGTTTTGTTGCAATTCGGCGGGGCATCAAAACAAAATCACGGCAAATACAACAAAAAACCCCCCTGATAAAAAGCGCGTTTCGTTCACGTGGTAGAAATCAAAACCAAAAATGTACAAATGGATTTTTTGTGTGCTATAATAACCCCAGCCGAAGGCGCCGCGGGGAAAGGCGGCGCGTCGGCGGCCGCGGGCGCCGCAAGGGGCCGGGCGGCATTTCGGACGAAAGAGGGACGAATGATGACGAAACCTGTCAAGGTCACCTGCTTCAAGCAGGTACACAACATCGTGACCGCCGCGGCCCAGTGCCGGCAGGAGATCAGCGTGCAGGACCTGAAGGGCGCTGTGGCAGACGCCAAGAGCATTCTGGGCCTCATGAATCTGGACTTCTCTCAGCCTGTGGAGATCTGCGGGGACGACCCCGCTGAGGTGGAGCACGTCTACAACGCCGTGCGTCACTGACCGCACAAAACGAAACAGCGCCCGGCTGTGCATTGCCGCACAGCCGGGCGCTGTTTTTTCATTTGGGTTCCGAGGGGGTGTAGCCGCCGTGCTTTTTGGCGGCGGCTGCCTGAAGCTCGGCCAGCTTCTGCTGCTGGCGGACGTCCTCCGCTTCCAGCCGGCGGGCGCGCTCGGCCTGCTTTTGGCGGGCGGCCTGCTGCAGCTGGCGCAGTTTTTCCTCCTGGGCCTTCTGCTGCTGCTCGGCCCGCTGGGCGGCGGTGAGCCGCTGGCCCCGCGCCGGGGCGGGGGAGGCGGCGGGCGCTGCCGGCGATTCCTGCGGGGCAGGGGCCGGGGCCGCGGGCTGAGGCGCGGGCTCTGCCTGCGGCTGCGCCGCCTGGGGGGCGGTCACGGCTGCCGGCGCATCCTGCGCCGCGGGCTGTTCCGCGGGGGCCTGCGCCTTTTTGGCGGGGGCCTTTCTGCGGGGCGCGGGCTCGCCGTCTTTCGGGGCGGCCTTTTTGCGGCGGGCGGGCTTTGCATCGGCCTCGGCCTCCGGTGCTTTGGCCGCGGGCTTTTTGCGGGCCTCCGGCGCTTTGGCCGCGGGCTTTTTGCGGGCCGCGGGCGCGCGTTTTTTCGCCGGGGCGGCTTTTTCGGGGGCCGGGGGTTCCGGTTCGGCCTGGGCCTCGGGGGCCGGGGCGGGGGAAGGCGCCTGTCCCGCTGTTTCAGCCACGCCTGCCGGGGCGGCGGGGGCCGCCTCCTCAGGCGCGGGGGGCGCGGCCTCCGCGAAGGGGGCCCGGGCCTCGTCGCCGGCCTCGTTCAGCGCGGCGGCGTCCACCAGTTTTTCCACAGCGTCCCCAGAGGGTTTTTCGGGCTTTTGGGCCTTCGCCGTTTCCCGCACCTCGCCGGCGAAAGCGCCCCAGATGCTGGCCAGCAGCGCCACGATGCACCAGAAGGTGATGGTGTTGACCCGGGCGTCGAAAAAGGAGTGGTTCAGCAGGATCAGCATCGCCAGAACGGCGCCGGCGGTCACCACCAGAGTCATGAACAGGCTTTTGAACAGGTGCCGCAAGGGTCAGCACCTCCTTTCGGGATGGATGGGAGCAAAGATCACTTGGTGCCGAAGATGCGGTCGCCCGCGTCGCCCAGGCCGGGCACGATGTAGCCGATGTCGTTCAGGCCCTCGTCCAGGGCGCCCACATAGATGTCCACATCGGGGTGCATCTCACGCAGCTTGTTGATGCCTTCGGGCACAGCCACGATGCCCAGGAACTTGATGCTGCGGGCGCCCCGCTTCTTGATCTGGGTGATGGCGTCGCAGGCGCTGCCGCCGGTGGCCAGCATGGGGTCCAGCACAAACACGTCCCGCTCGGCGATGTCGCTGGGCAGCTTGCAGTAGTATTCCACGGGCTCCAGGGTCTCCTCGTTGCGGTACATGCCGATGTGGCCCACCTTGGCGGCGGGCAGCAGGGTCAGCATGCCGTCCACCATGCCCAGGCCGGCGCGCAGGATGGGCACCAGGGCCAGCTTGCGGCCCGCCAGCACGTTGCACTTGGCCACGCCCATGGGGGTCTCCACTTCCACTTCCTTGGTGGGCAGGTCGCGGGTGGCTTCGTAGCAAAGCAGGGTGGCGATCTCGCCTACCAGCTCCTTGAATTCTTTCGTACCGGTGTTCTTGTTCCGCAGAAGGCTGATCTTGTGCTGGACCAGGGGATGATCCAAAATCATGGGTGCTTTGCTCATACTGACCGCTCCTTACTTTATGTGATTGATGTTTGTGTATCGTCAAAACGCGGGGCTGCCCCCGCGTTCTGCCTGTGGAATGATGTCAGCCCTGCTCTTCCAGGGCGGTGATCTTGTCCACCCGGCGCTGATGACGGCCGCCCTCGAAGGGGGTGTTCAGGAAAAGATCCACAAGATAGATGGCAAGGCCAAGGCCCACCACGCGGCCGCCCATGCACAGGGCGTTGGCGTCGTTGTGGCGGCGGGTGTACTCGGCGCTGAAGGCGTCGGAGCAGCAGCAGGCCCGGATGCCGTGGATCTTGTTGGCGCTGATGGAGATGCCCACGCCGGTGCCGCAGAACAGCAGCGCCTTGTCGCATTCACCGGCCACAACGGCCCGGCAGGCGGGCTCGGCCATGTCGGGATAGTCGCAGGAAGCGCCATCGAAGCTGCCGAAATCCTTGTAGGCCACGCCGATCTCGTCCAGATGGGCGCGCACAGCCTCTTTCAGTTCAAAGCCGCCGTGGTCGGCGGCGAGGGCGATGGGTTTAGACATTTGAAAACATCCTCCGTCGGTGGTCGTTTTGTTTACGGGCGCAGGGCCTGGCCCCGCGCGGCGCGTTCACGCTCGGCCTGGCTCAGCCGCAGATAGCTGGGCGCAAGGGCGGCGGCGGGCACGGCTCCGCCCCGGGCGTCCACCGCTCGGGCGGCAAGGCACACCCCCGCGCCCCGGCAAAGCCCCAGGGCGGGCGGGCAGGGAATGACCCCCGGCGCTTGGCCGTATTCATTATAGCACAGAGCGGCCCCGTCACCAACAAAAAAGAGCGGCTTTTTGCAATTTTCCACAAATTGTGCCAGCTCCTTCACCGGCGAGGCCGCGTCCGGCGCAAGGCGGGCATGGCTCTCCAGGTCAAAGGCCGCCCAGTACACTTCGCCCCGGCGGGCGTCCAGCGCCGCCAGAACGGTGCCCTGCCCTGCGGGGCAGCTGAAAGCCAGCGCCTCGGGGGTGGAAACGGCGGCGCAGGGGGCTTTGTGCACCAGCGCCAGCCCCTTCACCGTGGCAAGGCCGATGCGCAGGCCGGTGAAGCTGCCCGGCCCGGCGCACACGCCCCACAGGTCCACGTCGGCGGGGGAAAGGCCGGTGGCTTTGAACGCCCCGTCCACCAGCTCCATCAGCACTTCGCTGTGGGTATGGCCCGCGCTGAGAAAGGCCTCGTACAAAAGCTCCTCGTCCCGCATCACGCCCACGGCGGCGGTGCGGCCGGCGCTGTCCAGTCCAAAGGTGATCACAGCTGCACCCCCTCGATGGTGATGATCCGTTCGTCGCCGCCGGCGTGGCGGATGTCCACCCGCACGGGATGCTCCAGCGCCAGCAGGTCGGCAAAATTCTCGCTCCACTCGGCGGCCACCACCGCGCCCTCGTCCAGATAGTCGTAGAGGCCGGCGGTCTCCAGGTCCTCCCGGCTGCTGATGCGGTAGAGGTCAAAGTGGGCCAGGGGCCGGGGCCCCCGGTAGTAGTTCACGATGGCAAAGGTGGGGCTGCTCACCGGGTCGGTGCAGCCCAGGCCCGCCGCCAGCCCCTCGGTGAAGGCGGTCTTGCCCGCCCCCAGGCTGCCGGTGAAGCACACCAGGGCGCCCGGCGCCAGATGCCGGGCCAGCTTTCTGCCCAGCTCCACCGTCTCGGCGCGGCTGTGGGTGATGAATTCGGCCATGCCGCCTCCTCCTTTCGGGTCGTTTCGTCAAATTCCGCGGCTTATTATACCCCCGCGGGGGCAAAAGTGCAACCGCGGCGGCTCAGTCCGCGGCCTCGGCCCACTGCCGAAGCGCGTCCAGCCGTCCGGGCAGGTTGTCGGAAAAGCGCTCCGCCACCTCCAGCACCACCACGTCCGGCACCTCGGGCTGCCATTCCAGCAGCGTCTCGGGCTGCATCTGGTTGCCGTGGAGCACGGTGGTGCTTTCAAAGCCCTGGGCCAGCCAGGGAGCCAATGCCTCGCCGAAGCTGTCCCGCGCAAGGAGCAGGCTGCCCTCGCCTTCGCCGGCGTAGCGGGCGATCTCGCCCCCCGCCTCCCACAGGGTGCACTCGGCGGGCACGGCATCCAGCGCCCAGTATACGTCGTCGGTGCACCACGCCCAGCTGCCGCACATGTTGGCAAGGTCGGTGAGAGGGGCCTTTTCCGGGTCGGCGGCCATCTCCGGCCAGGCGGCGGCATAGGGCTTGTCCAGCGCCTCCAGCGTCAGCTGGGCGGCCAGCCAGGCCCCCGCCTCGTTCCAATGCGTATCATACTTATAATAAACCTGCCGCTCCAGCGACGCGTCCTCCAGCTCTTCCAGCGGGAAGAGCACCGGCACGCCCGTTTCGGCCAAGGTGTTCGCCAGCGCCTCCACCCGGGTGGGCCGGCTCACCACCGGCACGCTGTCCGGCATGTAGCGGCTGTAAACTCCCTCTTTCGCAGGGGCGAACAGCAGCAGAAGGCGGCTGCCCTTGGCGGCAAGTGCGTCGTTCAGCGCTGTCAGGGAGTCGGCCATGGCCTGCGTCTCCTCGGCGGTGTAGGCGGTGAGGCCCTGGTAGTCGGAGAGGCTCTTGGAGTCGGACACGTCCTTCAAAAAGAGCCACCCCTCCTTGCCCTGCAGCACGTTGGTGGAGTCCAGCGTGCCCACCAGCCGGTCCGCCCCGGACTTGAGGGTCAAAAACTGGTTGCGGAAGGGGGCGTGGTCTCCCAGCCACTCCTCAAAGGCGGCGGGCCAGCCGTCCACCCCGTCCGCCAGGGAGGGGAAGGCGGCCAGGGTGCGGTTTTCGTAGTTGGTGGTGTCGCACACCGTCCGGGCCAGCGGCCACAGGAGGCAGGGCCCCGCCAGCAGGGCGGCGAACCCGCCCACCAGCAGCCGCCGGGCGCCTTTGCGCTCTTTCACAGCATCGGGCATCTTCCTCGCCTCCTTTTAGAATCGGAAATAGATGAAGGGGTTGTAGGTGCCGCTCACCAGCAGCACAAGGCAGGCAAAGCCCAGCGCCAGCAGCACCGCGGTCTGGGCCCAGCCGGCGGGCCGCCGGTCATAGAGGGCGGCCTTGAAGCGGGGCCACAGCGCCTGGGCCGGGCCGCAGAGCAAAAGCCCCGCCGCCAGCAGCACCAGGGTGCGCCCGTCGATGTAGCGGCTCACCGGCCAGGCGGCAAAGCCCGCCGCGGGTACCACCATGGCCTTCAGCCACAAAAGTCCCGCCCGCAGGCCCGGCGCGCGGAAGATGACCCAGCCGAACAGCACACAGAGCAGGGTGTAGACCCGTGCCAGCGGCTTCGGCGCTTTCGCCAGGGGCTTTTTCAGCACCGTGCGCTCCAGCACCTGCAAAAAGGCGTACCAGGCGCCCCAGGCCACGAACTGCCAGCTGGCTCCGTGCCACAGGCCGGTGGCCAGAAACACCACGCACACGTTGAACAAAGTGCGCAGCTGCCCCTTGCGGTTGCCGCCCAGGGGGATGTAGAGGTACTCCTTGAACCAGCTGGAGAGGGTCATGTGCCAGCGCCGCCAGAATTCGCCGATGCTGGCCGAAAGATAGGGATAATCGAAGTTTTCGGGGAAGGTGAAGCCGAACATGGCTCCGAGGCCGATGGCCATGTCGGAATAGCCGGAAAAGTCATAGTAGATCTGCAGCCCGTAATAGAGCGCCCCCAGCCATGCCAGGGCGGTGCCCACCCCGGCGGGATCCAGGGCGAACACCTCGTCCGCCTTGGCGGCAAAGCAGTTGGCCAGAATGACCTTTTTGGCAAGGCCGTATAAAAAGCGCTTGACGCCGAAGGCAAAGCTCTGGGCCGTCACGGTGCGGCTGCGCAGCTGGGCCTGGACGTCGGTGTAGCGCACGATGGGCCCCGCCACCAGCTGGGGGAAAAAGCTGATGTAGAGCGCCAGCAGAAACCAGTTTTTCTGGGGCTCGATGCGCCGGCGGTAGAGGTCGATGACATAGCTCATGGCCTGGAAGGTGTAAAAACTGATGCCCAGGGGCAGGGCGATGTCCCGCATGGGCAGCACCTGCCGGCCCAAAAGCCCCGCCAGGGTGTCAGCGGCAAAGCCGTAATATTTATAGTAGCCCAGCAGCGCGAGGTTCGCCGCCACCACCGCCGCCAGCACCAGCGAACGGCCCCGGCCGGAGAAGGGGGCGAGGGCCAGCCCGCCCAGATAGTTCAGGGTGATGGAGGCCAGCATCAAAAGGATGTACACCGGCTCGCCCCAGGCGTAAAAGAAAAGGCTGACCGCCAGCAGCAGGGCGTTTTTGCCCCAGCCGGGCACAAGGCGATAGACCACCAGCACCACCGGCAGAAAGATCCACAAAAAAACAAGGCTCGAAAACAGCATCGGCGGCCCATCCTCCCGCATTTTTCGCTTTGGCCGGGCGGCGGAAAAGGCCGCCCTGTGCACGCTGGTGCCATTATAGCATATTTGCCCGCCCGCTGCAAAAAGCGGCGCGGGGAAAATCATTGCCAGAAGCAGCCCGGTGGGATATAATAAAGCAATGACCAACTTTTGAAAGGGGGTGCGGATGGTGTTCAAGGTCATCCGGCAATACTTCAAGGCCACCGACCGGGCCTACATCGCCACCTGTGTGTTCTGCTCGGTGCTCAGCGTCATCACTCTGATCAGCCTGGGGCAGGCGGCGGGGGGCTTCGCCCGGGACGCGTTCGACGGCTCCATCACCGGCCTGGGCAGCTACCGCAACGCCTTTGTGCAGGGGGTGGCCAGCCTGTTGGGCCTTGTGTGCGCCATCGTGCTCTCCTGCATCGACTACCGCAGCCTGGCCCGCATCTGGCCGGTGCACGTGGTGGGCACCTGGACGCTGGTGCTGCTCACCCTCACCCATCTGAGCATCGGCCCGCTGACCCTCGGCTGGCACCCCGAAGGCACCGACAACTACAGCTGGATCCGCCTTGGCCCCCTGAGCCTGCAGCCCACCGAGCTTGCAAAGATCAGCTTCATCCTCACCTTCGCCATGCATCTGGACAATGTGCGTGAGCACATCAACGAGCCAAAAACGCTGGCAAAGCTGCTGGCCCACATCCTGGCCACCGTGGCGGTGGTGCACATCCAGGGCGACGACGGCACCGCCATCGTCTTCGGCACCATCGGCTGCATGATGCTCTTCGCGGCGGGGCTCTCCTGGAAATACATCCTCTCGGCCATTGCCCTGGGGGTCACGGGGCTTTCCCTCATCATCGGCTTTTTCCCCGACGCGCTCAAGGGCTATCAGGTGGACCGCATCATGGCCCTGCTCTATCCCGACCAGTACCCGGACATCGCCCGCCAGCAGCTGGGCGGCATGACGGCCATCGGCTCGGGGCAGATCTTCGGGCGGGGCTTTTTCTCCGACGACCACTATTCGGTCATCAACGCCCAGGACGACTTCATGTTCAGCTATCTGGCCGAGTGCATCGGCTTTGTGGGCTGTGTGATCGTGCTGGGGGCGCTGTTCTTCATCGCCATCCGCACCCTCACCACCGGCCTGCGCAGCGAGGACCACATCGGCACCTACATCTGCACCGGCGTGTTCGCGGCCATCGCGTGGCAGATCATCATCAACCTGGGCATGAACCTGTCGCTGCTGCCGGTCATCGGCGTCACCCTGCCCTTCTTCTCGGCGGGCGGCACCAGCGCGCTGATGATGTACCTCTGCGTGGGGCTTGTGATGAGCGTTTATATGCATAATAAACAAAAACTTTTCAGCGACTGACCCTTTGCCAAAACGTACGAAGCGGCGGGGCGCGCGGGCCTTTTCAAGGGCTTTGCGCGCCCCGCCGAATCTTTTTTTCGCGCCTTTCATAAAATTGTGAAATAAAACGGCGCGGCCGTTCGTCTTATAGATACAAACGCACGAAACCAAGCGGTTTTCGAGATACAAACTTTTTGACCCAAGGAGGGGTGTTCAATGCGGTGGATGTGGATCATTCCGGGCCTTTTGATGGCCCTTGCGGCAATTGGTCTGATCGGGGTGTGGGGACGCAGGTTCCGCCGCCCTGCCAAAGGAGAAGTGAGCCTGATGGCAACGGTGAAACGGGTGGCGGCTTCCGGTGCGGACCGGGTGCCCGTGACCTTTGTGGCCCGCGGGCAGGAGATCGCCCTCACGGTGCCCGAGCACCTGGCGCGGCAGCTGTTCCCCGGCCAGCGGGGCGTTCTGACTTACAGCGGCACCGAGTTCATCTACTTCGTGCCCCGGGAGGAACTCTTCACCGACGACGGCACCGACAGCCTTTTGCAGGTTTCCTGAACCCAACGCAAACAACCGAAAGGGCTGCCGCGCGGAAAAACCGCGCGGCAGCCCCTTTTTGCGCAGGAAGACAGGCCTTGCCCCTGCCGCCAAAGGCCGCGGACCCGCCCTGCCGCCCCCCAAAAAGCCGGCGGAGGGGCAGGTTTGACAAACCTATCCCACGATGATAGAATGACCGGGGTACAAAACCACCGCATTACAAAATTTAAAAAGAGGTCAATTTTATGAAACGAATCCTTTCCCTTCTCACCGCGGCCGCCCTGGGCTGTGCGCTGACCGCCTGCTCCGGGCCCGCTTCTTCCGCCCCTGTTTCTTCTGTGACCCCTTCTTCCGATTCCGCCGTGGCCTCCGCCTCCCAGCCGGAACAGTCCGCGCCTGCTTCCTCCGCTTCCGCCCCCGACAGCGCCGCCTCTGCGCCGGCGCAGCCCGCGGAGCTGAGCAGCGATCTGGCCAGCCTGCAGTTCCGGTGCAACGGCCGGGTATATACCCTGCTTGAGACCACCGTCAACGATCTGGGCCTGACCTACAGCAATGCCGGCGCCGAGGAGTTGACCGCTCCGGTGGAGCCGTGGCAGCTGGAGTATCCCTCCTACTACAGCGAGGCGAACGCGGAGAACGGTTCGGTGGCGGGCGTCTGCATCAACGAGACGCTGAACGCCTCCGACGCACCCCTGCCCATGGGCGACTGCGTGGTGACGAGCCTTGTCGTGGACCTGACCGGGGGCATTGACTTTGCGCTTCCCGGCGGCATTACCTGCGGCAGTACCCCCGAACAGGTGGAAGAGGCCTACGGCCCTGCGATCCGCAACGAGCCCACGGCAGACGGCAGCGGCTCCTTCATGCAGTATTACCTGATGGACAACGGCAACGCCGACTCGCTGGTGGTGGTCGATCTGGAATTTGACGAAAACGGGCTGAGCAGCGTGAACTATTACCAGAACATCCAGCTGGACTACTGGAATCCGTTCACGATGGAGTCCTGGCAGCTGAGCGTTGTGCAGTGATAGCCGCCGGGCCGAAAGCCCTGCCGCAGATATGCGCCGCATCCCGAACGGCCAGCCGCCGGAAATTCCGGCGGCTGGCTTTTTTTGCCGCCGGCGGGCGGCTTTTTCTTTGGCGGCGGATGTGCTATAATATTACAAATATACGCAAAAACCGAAAGGGGGCGCCGCGAGGTGCAAAACAGGCTGGAAAAGCTCTTCTGGGGCGGGTTTGCCCTTCTCTGGGGCTGGATCGTCCTGAACAGCGTTTTCCGCTGGGAGCACAACGGCCCGGCGGCGCTGGCGGTGGGCGCGGCGCTGGCGGCGGGGGTCTGGGCCCTCTCCAAATGGGTGCTGCCCCGGCTGAACGGCCTCTCCCAAAAGCGCTGGCGCGTTTTGTTCTGCACCGCTTTCGCCCTTTATGCCGCCGCCTTCGCGGTGATGGCGTGGCTGCTGGCCGAGGTGCCCATCATGGACCAGGAGGTGGTGCTGCGCACCCTCTCGGACCTGTTGGACGACGGGCGCTTCGGGGTGTGGAGCGGCTACTACATCGTCTGCAACAACAACCTGGGCCTTGCCCTTGTGTTGGGCGGCTGGTACTGGCTGGCCGGCCTCGTCGGCTTTGAGCCGGACTCCACCCTCATGGGGGTGGCCCCGGGCATTGCGCTGAACGTGCTGGCGCTGCTTTTCTCGGTGGCCCTGCTCTGCCTGCTGGCGCGGCGCGTGCTCAAGACCAACGCCGCGGTGGCGCTGGTCTTTGTGCTCTGCGCGGCCTTTGCCCCCTTCTGGCTGTACAGCCCCTGCTTTTATTCCGACACCCTCTCCATGCCCTTCGGCCTGCTGGCCCTTTTGGCCTTTGAGGCATGGCAGCGGGAAGAGCGCCGCGCCCGCCGCCTTTTGCTGGCCGCGGGGGCGGGGGCGGCGGTGTTCTTCGGCTACGCCGTCAAGGGCAGCGTGGCGGTGATCGCCGTGGCGCTGGCCATCCAGTTCTTTTTGCGGGCAAAGCCCCGGCGTGCGCTGGCGGCCCTGGCCGCCATGACGGTGACGCTGGGCCTTTTGGCGGGCGGCTACCGCCTGTGGCAGCGGGCATGGCTCATCGACTGGACCGAGGAAGAGGCCCTGGGCCTGCCCATCCAGTTGTGGTTCTGCTACGGCAGCCACGACGACGGCAACTATTCCCAGGCGGACTACGAGGCCGCCATGACGGTGGACACCATCGCTGAGCGCAAGGAACTCTTGAACGCGCGCATCGCGGCCAACTACGCCTCTTACTCTCCGCTGGAACTGGCGGAGTTCATGACCCGCAAGGCGGCCATCACCTGGGGCGACGGGCTTTACAACGCCGAGGAGTTCCTGGCCACCCCCCAGCGGGCCAACTGGACCCACACCTTCATCCTGGAGGGCCAGCCGGGCTATATGCCGCTGGTCTACTATTGTCAGGCTTATCTCTACATGATGCAGCTGCTGGTGCTGGCATGCGCGGTGCGCGCCGTGCGCCGGCCCGCCGCCGGCCCGGTGATGCTGGCGGGGGTGAGCGTCACCGGCCTCATCCTGTTCCTGAGCCTGTGGGAGACGAAGGCCCGCTATGCCTTCAACTTCACCCCGTTGTTGCTGCTGCTGGCGGTCGCGGCCCTGATGCCGCCGGCGGCAGAGGAGAAAGCGTGAAAAAGGAGGAGTCTTTGTGGAACAGCCCCTGGTAAGCGTGATCGTGCCGGTCTACAACGCCGGCGAACACATCGCCCGCTGCATCGAGAGCATCCGGCGGCAGAGCTATCAGAACCTGGAGATCATCATCGTGAACGACGGCTCCAAGGACGTGAGCCTGCATGTCTGCGAGATGTACGCCCGGGTGGACAAGCGCATCCTGCTCATCGACAAGGCCAACAGCGGCGTGTCCGCCACCCGCAATCTGGCCATGGAGATGGCAAAGGGCAAGTATCTGCAATTTGCGGACAGCGACGACTACCTCGCCCCCGACGCCACCCGCCTGCTGGTGGAGGCCGCCGAGGCCAACCAGACCGATCTGGTCATCGCCCCCTACTACCGGGTGGAGGAGACAAAGCCCCTCTTTGCCAAGGAGGGGGAGAGCTACCAGACCATCCAGCAGTTCGGCTTTCTGGAAAAGGGCTTTTACGACAAGCACGCCTTTGCCAGGGGCCTGATGAAGGAGCCCGCCAGCTTCTACTACGGCGTGATGTGGAACAAGCTCTACCGGCGGGACATGGTGCAGAGCCGGGGCATCCAGTGCAGCGAGGAGCTTTGCTGGAGCGAGGACCTGCTGTTCAACCTGGAATACATCCGCTACGCCGCCCGCTTTTACGCCCTGGACGAGCCGGTGTATTACTATGTGAAGAACCCCCAGAGCCTCGTCTCCACCCAGGTGACCCTGCGCAACACCTTCAAGATCTTGTCGGTGAAGGCCAGTCTCTTCACCTATTATAAAAACCTCTACGAAGAGATGGGCCTCTACGAAGAGAACAAGCTCCAGATCTTCAAGTATCTGGTGGCGGTGGCCGAGGCCTGACCGCCTGCCAGTTCGTGCCGCTCTTTCCGCCATTTGGCGCGCTTCGCGGCTTTACAACCGGCCGCCGCTTATGTTAGAATAATCGGCGGACTTGCAGAAAAAATGCCTTTTTTGGCGGAAAGCGGGGCGGGAAGGCTTGAAAAGGACGCTGCGGATGCTGCTTCTGGTGTTCTGCGTGGCGGCCCTGGCGGGCATCGCCCTGCTGCGCATGCGTCAGGACGCGGTCACCCTGCTGGGCGCGCGTCTGGCGGACGCCGAACAGCTGGCCTCCATCACCGCCCTGCCCCAGACTTCCGCCGAGGGCTGCGTGCTCCACTGGAACGGCGAGGTGCTGCCCTACGATTCTGCCCGGGGCGTCTACTGCCTGCCTCAGCCGCTGGACGGCAGCGCCACCGGCAGCCTTTCCACCACCTGGGGCCGGGTCTACCTGCCCGCGGACCAGTGGGCCCAGGGCCGTCAGGACGCCATGGCCGAAGGCCGGACGCTGGAAGTGTATGTGAGCGACGGCAAGCGCTGGTGCCGGCTGGAGGTGTATCTCTCCGGCGTGCCCGCCCTGGTGGTGCACACCCAGCGCAGCGTGCCCTACAAGCTGGACCCTCAGTACGTCAGCGGCACCATGGCCAGCCTGGACCTGGCCTTCAACTACGGCGAATACACCCTGTTCTGGCCGGAGGGCAACTCCCGCAGCCAGACCGTCACGGGCAACATCGAATACCACTGGCGGGGCAACACCAACCTGCTGGCCAACAAAAAGTCTTACCGTCTGAACCTGCTGGACGCCAAAGGCCAGCCGGACGCGAAGGACCTGCTGGGCCTGGGGGAGGACGCCGACTGGTTCCTTTTGAACTTCGCCACCGACACCACCCGCGCCCGGGACAAGGTGGCCTGGCAGCTGTGGCAGCAGCTGGCCCAGCAGAACGACCACGACCTGCCGGGCATCCAGGTGGAGTACGTGGAACTGTATCTGGACGATACATACGTGGGGCTCTACGGCATCGCCCGCCCCATCAGCCGGGACAGTTTGCAGCTCTCGGCCAATGACCTGCTCTATAAATGGCGCACCATGCCCATGGACCGCTCCATGCCCACCGCCGAGACCTTTGCGTCCCTGGAAGAGAATGAGAGCCTCTCCTGGGGCGTGTGGCTGGAGGTGGTCTGGCCCAAGACCTACACCGAGGGCGTGTGGCAGCCCATGGCGGACTATGTGGACCTCTACTACACGCCGGGCGCGCAGACCAGCTGGCAGCAGCTGGAAAGCACCACCAACCTGGACAATCTGCTGGATGTGTCGCTGTTCCGGCAGTTCGTCTGCGCGGCGGACAATTTCTCTTATAACCAGTACTTTTTGCAAAACAGCGCCGACGGCCTTTACTACCGCATCCCCTGGGATATGGATTATACGTTTGGCGATTATTACGATGAATTCTACTCTCTGGATATGACCTCCACCTTCCTGCCGGACATGGAGCTGGACACCCTCTATTATGCCGACAGCGGCCGGGCGCAGCAGCTCATCGCCCAGCGCTGGAGCGAACTGCGCGGCACGGTGCTCACCATGGAGAACGTGACCGCCCTGTTCGGGGCCGCGCAGGAGGAGCTGACGGCCAGCGGGGCCCTGGGGCGGGACACGGCCCTGTGGGGCAATGCGGAGACCTACCCCTGGGAGTCTCACTACCGCACGCTGGACGCAGAGCAGACTTTGGAATTCATGGAGCAGCGTCTGGCATTTCTGGACGATTACATGGCGGAGTACACCCCCGCCGACCGGGAGGCGTTCGATGTATTACCGAAATGAATGGAAATACCTGGTCACCGACGCCGACCTTGCGGTGCTGGGGGCGCGGCTGAAGGTGCTGCTGCCCATGGACAAGCACCAGACCGGCAGCGCCTACGCCATCCGCAGCCTGTATTTTGACGATCTGCAAAACAGCTGCCTGCGGGAGAACGAGGCGGGCGTGGACGGCCGGCGCAAGTTCCGCCTGCGGCTTTACAACGGCAGCGCCGAGCGCATCCAGCTGGAGATCAAGGAAAAGCTCCACGGCAAGACCCACAAATCCAGCTGCCTTGTGAGCGCCGACGAGTGCCGCCGCATCATGGCGGGCGCAGCGCCCCCCATCGGGCCGGGCACCCCCGCGCCCCGCAACCTGCTCAGTGTGGCCATGCGCACGGCGGGCATGGCGCCCAAGGTCATCGTGGAATACGAGCGCACCGCCTTCGTGGGGCGCTCGGGCAATGTGCGCATCACCTTCGACCGCAACATCTCCGCCTGCGTGCAGCTGGGCAGCTTTCTGGAGCCGAAGGTGCACCTCACGCCCATCCTGCCGGCGGGGCAGCATGTGCTGGAAGTGAAGTTCGACGAGTTCCTGCCCGACTATGTGGCGCAGGCGCTGGAATTGGGAAAACTGCGGCAGACCGCGTTCTCGAAATATTACTTGTGCCGGCTGGCCCTGCCCGGGCCCATGGCAGAAAGGACCAGGGAATATGAGTTTTAGTGACGTTATCAAAAAGAGCGTTCTGGAGGGCTTTGCCCAGAGCGACATCGGCACGGTGACCATCGTGGTCACCCTGGGCGTGACCGGCCTGATCGCCCTTTACATCTACGCCATCTACCGGCTGGCCAGCCGCAGCGCTTTCTATAACCGGGACTTCAACAAGACTCTGGCGCTGATGCCCATCGTCACCGCCGGCATCGTGCTGGCCATGCAGAGCAGCATCGTCATCAGCCTGGGCATGGTGGGCGCGTTGTCCATCGTGCGTTTCCGCAACGCGGTGAAGGACTCCATGGACCTGCTCTATCTGTTCTGGAGCATCGGCGTGGGCATCATCTGCGGCGCGCGCCTGTTCGAGATCGCCGTGGTGGTGAGCCTGGCGGTCACGGCGCTCATCTTCCTGCTGGACCTGGTGCCCTCGGCAAAGCCGCCCTATCTGCTGGTGGTCAACAGCACCGACACCGAGATCGACCCGGCGCTGAACGAGCTTTTGAACCGCTACGCCAAGGGCGCGCGGGTGAAGAGCCGCAGCGTGAGCGCCGACCGGCTGGACCTCATCCTGGAACTGCGCACCGACGACGGCAGCCGCCTTGTGAGCGCCTGCGCGGCGCTGCCCGGGGTGGAGAGCGTCAACCTGCTGGCCCACGACGGCGAAGTGCGCTATTGAGAAAAGAATAAACGCGGGGAGGCCGCCGGCGCAAAGCCGGGCCTCCCCGGTTTTATGGGCCCGGGCGGGGGCCTTATCACGGGACGAAGAGTGTGAATGGAATGGGTTTCGCAAACAAAACAGGGCTCGGGTGCGGCGCGGGCACGCCCCTGAAACGGAGGATGCGGGCGCTGGTGCTGGCGGTCTGTCTGCTGGCGCTGGCGGGCATCGCTCTCTTCCGGGCGCGTCAGGCGGCCTCCAGCCTGCTGGGCGCGCCGTTGGCCGACAGCGGCAGGGTGGCCTCCATCACCGCGCTGACGCGGCAGACGGGGGACGACTGCGCCCTTTTGTGGAACGGGGCCGAACTGCCCTACGACGCCGAGACGGACGCCTACTGCCTGCCCCAGCCCCTGAACGGGGAGGTGCGGGGCACCCTCACCTCCAGCTGGGGCCGGGTCTGGCTGCCCGCCGACGAGTGGGAGGGGGACTGGGCCGACGACATGAGTTCCAGCGAGGTGCGGCAGGTCTATGTGAGCGACGGCAGGCGCTGGTGCAGCCTGCGGGTCTGCCTTTCGGGGCTGCCGGTGCTCTCGGTGCACACCAGCCATTCGGAGCCGGCGGAGCTGAACTACGAGATGCGCGAGCGCAACTACGGCGACGTGACCGTGTTCTGGCCGGAGGGAAACTTCCGCCAGCAGGTGCTCTCCAGCAAGGTGGAATGGCATTGGCGGGGCAACGCCAGCCTGCTGAGCCAGAAAAAATCCTACCGGCTGAACCTGCTGGACGAGGCGGGCCAGTCCAACCCGCTGGACTTTCTGGGCCTGGGCGAGGACGACGGCTGGATCTTAGTCAACTTTTCCACCGACTGCACCCGCACCCGGGACATGGCGGCCAATCTGCTCTGGAACGAGCTGGCGGCGGACAACGAGAGCGACCCGGCGGGGGCGGTCATCCAGTACGTGGAGCTGTATTTGGACGACGAGTACATGGGCGTGTACGGCCTGTGCCGCCCGCTGGGCCGCAAAACGCTGGACCTTGGGGCCAACGACGTGCTCTATAAATGGCGGCTGTCCAACATGATGAAGCCCCACGAGTTCGACTGGATGGAAGAAGAGCAGATGATGGACTACTTCGGAGCCATCGAGATCTCCTGGCCCAACGAGTGGCGCCCCGGCGCGTGGCACATCCTGCAGCCCTATGTCAAGTCGCTGTACATGGCCGAGGAGCCGGTGCCCTGGGAGACGGTGGAATCCCTTTTGGACGTGGAGAACGCCGTGGACGTCGCCCTGTTCAAGCAGTTCACCTGCGCGGTGGACAACGCTTTGCAGAACATATATCTGCTCTACCGGGACGACGAGGGGCTCATCTACCGCATCCCCTGGGATATGAACTACACCTTCGGCGACTGCTACGACGCCTTCCGCGACCTGGACCTGACCACCTTCATCGTGCCGGATCTGGAGCTGGACGCCCTTTACGCCGCCGACCCGGAGCGCACCCAGGCGCTGGTGGCCCAGCGCTGGCAGGAACTGCGCCAGTCGGTGTTCAGCCTGGACCACCTCAAGTCGGTGTACAGCGGGCTGTACAAAACGCTGGTGCAAAGCGGCGCGCTGGCCCGGGATTTCGCCCTCTGGGGCGTGAACGACGCCTATCAGGGCTGGTCGGAAAACGACACCCTCGCCCCGGTGGAGACGATGCTGTTCATGCAGGCGCGGCTGAGCTATCTGGACAAATACATGCAGGCTTATCAGCCGGGCGACCGCAGCGCCTACCCCAGCCTGCCCCAGTAAAACACAAAGAGAAAAGCCCCAGACTTTGAAAAAAACCAAAGTCCGGGGCTTTTGTGCGCCAAAACTCACTTTTTCGCGGCGGCCGCTGCCTCTTTCAGCGCCCGTTCCAGCCACATGCCGCCCACTTCCAGCGCGGTGTACAGGCCGGTCTTGGAGCTCTGCCTGACGACCCGATCGGGCAGGGGCTTGGTGGCGTCGGTGCTCATCAGCATCACGTGCAGCTTGTCGGCCACGGTGATGCCGTTCTCCTCCTTGGTGGTGAGCACCTGCATGAACACCACATAGGGGTCGGCCAGGCTGCCGTAGTAAATTTCGTTGCCGCAGCGCACCAGCGGGCGGCCCTTGTAGGTCAGTTTCGGGGTATATGCCATGGTTTTGTGTACCCTCCGTTTCTGTTATAACACGGCGCGTTCAAAAGCGCCGCAGGATGTTTTCATTTTATTATACCACAGTGCGGCACATTTGACAAATCGGCCTCAGCGGTCCTGGTGGGCGCGCTCGATCTTTTCCTCGTTCAGCGCCACCTTCTGGGCCAGAATTTTCATCTTGGAGTCCATCTGGCTGATGCGCAGGCTCATGAAGAACACCTTGAGGATGAGCAAGAAGATGATGGCCAGATACACCACGTTGATGGGGGCCTGCATGCCAAGGGTGTTGGCGGCCCAGTAGGCCAATTCCGGGAAGATGCTCAAAAGCAGCAGAAAGCCGGAAAAAACGAACCAGAAGATGCTGTCTTCGATTTGAATTTTGGCCCGGCGGATGCGGCCCAGCACGAACACCAGCGTGAGCAGGCTGCCCAGCACCAGCAGCAGCCGCAGGGAGAGGGGATAGTCCAGCATGTCACAGGCTCCTTTCGGTGTAGGGGGTGAGGGTGTCCCGCTTGCGGAACCACTGGATGAGCAGGATGGAAAGGCCCATCTTGACCATGTATTCCACCGAGCGGGCAAAGTTCAGATAGCTGGCGCCGGCGGTGCGCTCGCCCATCTCCACCTGCAGCTCCTTCACCACCGCGCCGTTCTTGATGAGGTAGCTGATGGTGTCCGGCTCGGGGGCGTAGTTCAGGTTGGCGGCAAACTCCTCCAGCATCTTGCGGTTGAACATCCGCATGCCGCTGGTGGGGTCGCAGATGGCCTTGCCGGTGGTCAGCCGGATGGCCCAGCTGATGAGGTAGCTGCCCGCCATGCGCAGGCTCTTGGGCTTTTTCACCGTGACAAAGCGGCTGCCGATGACGATGTCCGCCCCGCTTTCCAGCAGTTCCAGCATGGGGCCGATGTACCGGGGCAGGTGCTGGCCGTCGGCGTCGAACTGCAAAGCGCAGTCGTAGCCGTTCTCGGCGGCGTAGCGAAGCCCCGTCTGAAAGGCCCCGGCCAGACCCAGGTTCACCGGCAGGTCGATCATGCGGAAGTCGTGCTGGCGGCAAAGGGCCGCGGTGTGGTCGCGGCTGCCGTCGTTCACCACCACATAGTCGTACTGGGGGTAGTGCTCGATCAGGTCTTCCACCACCGGCACGATGCTTGCTTCCTCGTTGTATGCGGGGATAACGATCAATAATTTTGCCATAGTTTCCCGTTCGCTTTCTGTCAGTTTTGGGCGCTTTGGGCCAGCGCCAGCAGTTTTTGGCACACCGCGTTCCAGGTGAAGTGGTCTTCCAGGCGCGCGGCGGTCTTTTCGGCGGCGGTGCGCCGCCAGTCTTCATCGGTGAGGGCCTTGGTCAGCGCCTCGGCCAGGGGGCCGGGGTCCGCCGAATCCAGCTGGATGCCGAAGCTTTCGTCCGCCAGCAGCTCGTCGCTGCCGCCGGTGCGGGTGGTCACGATGGGGCAGCCGCAGGCTGCCGCCTCCAAAAAGGTGGTGGGGAAGCCCTCGGCGTAGTAGGTGGGCAGGCAGTAGACCCGGCTCTGGGCCAGCAGCTGCATCGCCTTGGGGTAGGCCACCGCCCCCAGCAGGTGCACGTTCGGCGGGCAGTCCTTCTTCAGCTCGGCCAGCAGCGGTCCGTCGCCCGCCACCGCCAGCGCCGCGCCGGGCACGGCGGCGTCGGTGAAGGCTTTGATGAGTTCCGCCACGCCCTTCTCCGGGATGATGCGCCCCACAAAGGCCGCCAGCGGCGCGTCAGGGGCAAGGCCCAGTTCGCTCCGCCAGTCGATGGCGTCGGGGGCATGGGCCAAAGCGCGCACCTCGGCGGGGTCCACCGCGTTGTAAAGCTGGCCCTCGGCTTTGATGCCGAAGTGCTCCAGCCAGCGGCAGACCGCCCGGCTCACGCCGAAAAACCGCATGCGGTAATGTTTGAGAACGCCGGCGGCGAAATGCTCATAGGCCGCGCCCGCCGCGTTCAGCAGGGCGCTGTTCATGGGCAGATGGCCGGTGGAGTGGTCCACCACGATGGCCGGGATGCGCCGCCTTGCCGCCTGCCGCGCGGCGTAGAGGCTGCTGACGTAAAACCGGGTGTTGATGAGGCAGAAATCGATCCTGCGGCCCCAGAGCAGCGCCGCCAGCCGTTTGAACTCCCGCCCGGGGCGCGGCACCGGGAAGCGCCCGTTCATCAGCGGCCACACCGGCAGCCGGATGATCTCGATGCCCTCGGCGTCGGTCTCGTGGTCCGGCAGGCCGGGCAGGGCGCTGGTGACCACCAGGGCCTTGTGCCCCGCCTTGACCACGCGGCGGGCCAGATTGTAGGTGTAGCGCTCCACCCCGCCCACGGTGGGCAGGTACTGGGCCGAGAAAAAGCAGAGGGTCACCGCCGCCCGCCTCCTTTTGGGCCGTCAGGCCGTTTTCTTGTAGACGAATTCCCGCTGGATCTGGAAGCTGATGAAGAAGAGCACGATGTCCACCGCTGCCTTGATGGCGATCTCCCAGCCGCCCGGAGGGCACAGCAGGGAGGTGACAAGGCTCACCAGCCCCGCGCTGGCCAGCATCTGAGCCGCCGCCAGCACCACATAGCGCACCGCCGCCCGCTTGTGGTCGGCCTGGCTGTGGAACACCACCCGGTGGTTCATGTAGTAGTTGTAGCTGGCGGAGAACAGCCGCGCCAGGGCGGTGCAGACGAACACCAGCAGGATGCGGCCGGTTCCGCTGGGTTCGGCCACGAACAGGCCCGACAGCAGAAGGAACAGGCTGAACAGCGCCAGGTCCAGAACGCTGGAGGAAAGGCTGGAGAACAAAAACTTGCCGAAGATGGCGTAGATGCGCGCCGAGTCCCGCAGGGGATGGAAGTGGGAGGTGTGGTTCTCCTTGGAATCGTAGATGGTCTTGATGGGCAGTTCCAGAATGGGCAGGCGGTCGCGGGTCTCGATGAGCATGTTGCTCTCGAACTCAAAGCGCTCGCCCGGCACGTTCATCAGCCGCTTCATGAAGGCGGTGGGCACCCCCCGCAGGCCGGTCTGGGTGTCGCTCACCGACACGCCGCACAGCGCCCGGAACATGAAGCGGGTGATCTTGTTGCCCCAGCGGCTCTTGAAGGGCACGCCCGCGTCGTCAAAGTCGCGGCAGCCCAGCAGAAGGCTGTCCGGGTGCTCGGCCATGGCCTGCATGAAGCGCAGGATGTCCGCCGGCGAGTGCTGGCCGTCGGAGTCGGCGGTGATGGCGCCGGGCGCCTGGGGCCAGGTGTTCAGGCAGAAGTTGAAGGCGGTCTTGAGGGCCCGCCCCTTGCCCAGGTTCACCGCGTGGCGCAGCACCACGCAGCCCCATTCCTGCTCCGCCCGGCGGAACACGGGGGCGTATTCCGGGCCGCTGCCGTCGTCCACCAGCACGATGTTCTCGATGCCCGCCTCTTTCATCTGGCCCAGCAGAAGGGGAAGGCGCTCGTCCGGTTCCAGGCTGGGAATGATCACCGGCACGGCTTTGAAATCAACCATAAAAAAGTCCTCGAATCCATATTATCGGGCCACCACGGCCAGGAAAACGTTCAGCAGCACGCCGATGTCCACCAGCGCCGCCGCCAGCACGATGCCGCGCCGGCAGTCGCCGGCAAGGCACAGCGCCTTGGGCCGCACCAGCAAAAGCAGCGGCAGCACAGGCAGGAAATAGCGCCCCTGGAACCCGTAGATGGTCTCGTAGTAGGTGGGGGTCCAGGAGATGCAGCCCAGCACCGCCAGGCCGCAGCAGCAAAGGGCGATGAACAGCGTGCCCCAGCGGGCGGCCGGGGGCATCGCCCCGCCCTCCTCCGGGCACAGCCAGGCCAGCGCCAGCAGGCCGTAGAGCAGGATGATCCAGCCCCAGGCCAGGTCCAGGGGCTTGTCCAGCCCGAAGTAGCCCAGGGTGCCGCCCACAAGGGTGCTCAGGTAATGGTCGCCCTCCTCTATCACCGAGCGGATGCACAGCTCGGCGGTCTCCAGCGGATGGGAGAGGATGTAGGGCAGGGTGAAGCAGGTCAGGTCCTCCTGGGTGGAGAAGCTGTTGGCGGCCGCAGGCCCGGCGGCGCCGCCCGCCGCTTCGGGGGCGGTTTCCGAGGCCGGTTGGGCGGCGGAACTGCTGGCAGAGGGCTCCGCTGCCGCGCCTTCCTCCGCCGGGTCAGCCGCCTGCGAAGCGCTTTCGGCCCCGCCGGAAGTCTGCGGGGCGCTCTGGGCCGCTTCGCCGGAGGAGGCCTGCGCCGCGTTCTGCACGTCGCTTTCAGGGGCCGCAGGCTCCTGTGCCGCCTGTTCCTGGGCCATCAGGCTGGCCGCGCCTGCAGCGGCGGTGCCGCTGGTCTGGGTGAAGCCCACGAGGGCCCCCGCCGCGCCGCTGTTCAAAAGGAACGCCACGGCGCACAGGGCCAGAAAGCCGCCCTTGATCCAGCGGGCAAAGCGGCCCAGCCGCACTGCGGGGATGAGCAGGATGAGCCCGGCCAGCGGCAGATACACCACCTTGCTGGGCACGATGAGCACCGCCAGCACCACCGGCAGCACCAGCTGTTTCCAGCCGATGTGCTCCCGGGGGCCGAAGGCCAGGTCCAGCAGCAGGGCGGAGAAGAAGAAGCAAAGGGCCAGAAGGTTGGAATCCCGGCTGTAAGAGGCCGCCAGATGCAGCGTCATGGGCAGCAGGGCGGCCACGGCAAAGGCGGGCTTTGCCACCGGGGTGCGCTTGACCGCCCAGGCGGCCAGGAACGCGAAGAACAACAGGTTCGCCAGCCGCCCCAGATAGAGGGTGGCGGCAAAGCCCAGGTGCAGCCAGTAGCCGATCAGCACGCCGAAGCCGCTGATCCAGTAGAGGGTGTAGCTGCTGTCCACCTGATACTCGTCAAAGGTGTGGGTGGCGAAGGTGGGGTCGGTGTTGGGCCGCCCGATGACCTTGGCGATGTGCTGCCAGGTGAAGACGGTGGTCTCATCCACCTGGATGAGGGCGTCCTGGTCCGACGGGCGGCGGATGGTGTCCCGAATGTGGCTTTTGGCCACGGGGAGATGGGGGTCATAGAGGGTGCTGGCCAGAGTGAAGCTCTGGTTGATGTGGTATTTTTCGTCCGGCGCGGCGTAGGGGGGCAGCAGAACGTTGAAGGCAAAGCCCAGCACCAGCACCGCGCAGAACACCATGCGGTGCAGCGGCACCGTGCGGCGGCAGTAAAGCCAGTAGAGCAGCCCCGCCGCGGCGATGCAGCCCAGCGCAAAGACCCAGTAGAACTTGGTCAGAAAGCCGCCCACCCGGGCCTGGGTGCCCAGCATGGCCACGGTGCCGTCCACTTCCTCGCCGTCCACCGTCAGCGAAACGCCCGCGGGCATGCCGCCCTCTTCATAGCCCACGCACAGCCGGCCCTCGCCGGTGTAGTGGGGGATGAGGGTCAGGGTGTACTCCACCGCCTCGCCGGGGTTCTCCACAAAGCGGTCCAGCCCCAGGGTGGTGTAGTAAGCGTCCCAGCCGTTGTAGATGTAGCGCATGTCGCCGGTGGAGCGGGCCAGCTCCTCGCCGGTGGCGCTGTCGGTGAGGATGAGCTCCAGCTCCCCTTCGGGAGGCGTTTCCGTGTCCTCGGCGGCCAGCACAAGGCTCAGCGCCAGCAGGTCCCGGTCGCAGGAAAAGCGCTGCTCCATCTTCTCTTCGATGGTGGCGAAGCTGTGGAACTGGTCGTTGATGGCCCAGCTGCTGCTCTTGTCGCCCTGGCCCCGGATGTGGGTCAGCCAGACGGCGGCGAACACCGCGAAAAGGAAAAAGCAGAGCAGAGCGCCGGTGAGCGCCCGCCTGTGTGTTTTGAAAAATGTCAGCACATTCTGCATCCCGTTGCCTCCCGGCAGTTTTGTGGGCGGCGCGGTCAGACCCGCGCGCCGTACACCTGCTCCACCAGCGCCTCAAAGCGGCCCTGGCGGCGCAGAAGAAAGACCACGGCGTCCCGCACCGCGCCTTCGCCCCCCTTGCGGGGGCTGACAAAATCCGCCCGGCGGCGCACAAGCTCATCCGCGTCGGCGGGGCAGGCCACAAAGCCCGCCAGGTCCATGGCGGCCAGGTCGTTCCAGTCGTCGCCCACATAGGCCACCTGGTCCTTGGCAAAGCCCTGTTCCTTCAAAAAGCCGGCCAGATACGCCGCCTTGTCCTTGCAGTTCTGCACGCAGAAGTCCAGGTGCAGCTCCTCCGCCCGGCGGCGCACCGGCACGCTCTCCCGCCCGGTGAGGATCATCACCTGGATGCCCGCCGCCCGGGCCAGGGAAAGGCCTGCGCCGTCCCGCACGGAGAACTTTTTGGTCTCGTTCCCGGTGGAGTCCAGATACAGCCCGCCGTCGGTGAGGGTGCCGTCCACGTCCAGCACCAGCAGTCGAATGTCGTTCATCGGCTCACCCTTTCTGGTAGTGGCTGGGGGTGACGAAGGTCACCGCCAAGCCGCAGCCGCCGATGGCCGCGGTCATGGCTCGGTTGTAGTCGGCGCCGCGGGGGGTGTGGTTCTTCATGCGGGGGTCGCAGTAGTTCTCGGTGCCCGGCTCATAGCCGTCCGCGCCCGCCAGCGCCACTTCCTTCACGCCCAGCTGCTCCAAAAGGCGCAGCAGCATGATGAGGCTGTTGGCCCCCATGGTGAAGGCGCCCGCAAGGCTGTTGTAGTCCAGGCGGAAGTCGGTCTTGCCCTCCAGGTTGGAGGTGCACAGCACCGGGCAGGGCAGGGAGGTGAACTTGTCGAACCGCTTGCCGCTGGAGAAGAAGGCGTAGTCCGCCTTGAGGTCCTCCGGCACGAAGTTCGCGGCGATGACCACCGGGGCCTCCCGGGCGATGAAGGCCTCCACCTCGGCGCGGTGGGTGGCCAGGGTGCCGCCGGGAGCAAGGCACAGCACCTTGCGGCCCGCCAGAAGCCCCGCCAGCCGGGCGCGGTCCGCCGTGTCGTCGATGCGGTTGTCCTTGTAGGAGGCGTACAATTCGTCGGCGTAGGCCGCGTCGAAGGCGGTCTTTTTTTCCGGGGCGATGCGGCTGAGCAGATGGTTGATGTCCCGGTTGGAAAGGTCGCCCTTGCCCAGAAAATGCTCGGCGTAGTTGCGGTGCAGGTTGTACTTGGCCGACAGAAAATAGGCCGGAGAGTAGCCCCAGGGGCTCTTTTCCTTGATGGGCAGGATGTGCTCCTGAATGGCGTCCAGCATGCGGTCGATGTCGTAGTTCTTGCCGCAGTTGCGGTTCATGTAGTCGGCGATGAGCTCGATGCACAGGTTGCCGGGGGTGCGGCCCATGCCCAGAAGGCTGGCGTCCACCGTGACGTCCCGGCCCACCAGATGCATGTCCAGGAAACGCTGGGCCAGGCTGAAGCTCTGGGCGAGATTCTCGTGCAGGTGCAGGCCCAGGGCGATATCCTTGGCCAGGTTGTTGTCCACCAGGCGCACGATGCGCTCCAGGTCCTGCATCTGCATGCTGCCGAAGGTGTCCACGATGGAGAAGGCGAAGGGATGCAGCTTGTTCACCTGTTCGCACAGCCACAGGACGCCCGCGTCGGAGTAGCCCATGATGTTGATGGGGTTGCAGCTGATCTTGTAGCCCTTGTCCTGGGCCTTGCGGCAGAAGGCGAGGCCCTGTTCGATGTCATAGTCGTGGAAGGTGACCCGGATCATGTCGATGCCGGTGCCGTCCCAGGGCTCCAGCTTGTCGATGTCGTAGAAGTTGTGCAGCGCCATGCCGGAGAACATGGTGTTCTTGCGGTCGGCGGGCAGCACCTTTTTCAGTTCGGCCACGGTGTTCCAGCGGCTCTGGTCCATGTCCGGCTCCAGATTGCGCAGAAAGCCCACCTCCACGATGTCGGTGCCGGCGTTCACAAGGCTCGACACGATGTCGCGGATGTTCTCAAAGCCGAATTTCCAGTCATTCACATAGCCCCCGTCCCGCAGGGTGCAGTCGAGCAAACGGATGGTAGACATAATGATAGTTCCCTTTCTGCCCCGGATGGGGCGACGGGGCGCGCCGCAAAGCGCCAAAGTCAAATTTGCGCCCGGCCCGCAAAAGCCGGGGGCGGGGTCAGCGGCTCTGCCGCTGGCGAAGCACGTCGCACACGATGCCCACGTCTTTCGGCGTGTCCACCGACACGGTCTTGTAGGGCGAGAGCACCGCGTGCACGGTGTGGCCGTTCTCGATGAAGCGCATCAGGTCGTTTTCTTCGGCCTGTTCCAGGGCGCTCTTCGGGGTGGCGGCGTAAAAATCCAGCGCCTTTTTGCTGAACAGCTGGATGCCGGTGATCTTTTCGTATTCAAAATCCGCCGTTCCCTTGGGGTAGGGGATGGGGCTGCGGCTGATGAGCAAAATTTCCCGCCGGGCGTTGCACACCACCTTCTGGTTGGAGAAGTCGATCACGTCCGCCGGGTGCTCCATGCGGTTGGTCACCCCCGCCACATAGTATGGGTCGTCGGGCAGCTCTTTGGGCAGGATGAGCGCAAAGGCCTTCGGGTCGATGAGGGGCTCGTCTCCCATGATCTGGAGGTAGAGGTCCGCCTGGATGAGGCAGCTCACCTCCTGGATGCGGGAGGTGGGGGTGTCGTGATCGGCGCGGGTCATCACCGCGTTCATGCCGTACTCTTTGCACACCGCCAGGATGCGCTCGTCATCGGTGGCCACCACCAGATCGTCCAGCAGGGGGCTTTGCTTCGCCGCCTGGTACACCCACCACACCATGGGCTTGCCCAGGATGTCCGCCAGGGGCTTGCCCGGCAGACGGCTGGAAGCGTAGCGGGCGGGAATGACGCCGAGAATTCTCATGGAAAAACCTCTTTTCCGCCCCGGTATCAAAACGAACCGAAGGCCTTCGTTCTTTCATAAAGCGGGCAAAAAACTTCACGCGCGGGCTTCGGCCAGCGCCTCGTCCAGCGTGAGAGAGACCTTTTCATCGGCGGCCTCAAAGGCCTTCAAGACGGTGGATTCCACCGTCACCGCCTTCGCAAAGCGGAAGGGCAGGGCGAAATTGAGCACCTCGCTGGGCATGGTCCTGTCCAGCACCACCGCGCCGGGGAAGAGGGCGGCATAGTCCGAAGCGTCCCGGGGGTGGGCCTTGATGAACAGCGGCCCGCCGGAACAGTGCTTTGCCGCCACCGCTTTGTACATCCGCCGCTGGGTCTCTTCGTCCATCAGCCCTTCGCTGACGAAATCCCGGGTCAAAAACAGCACCGCCCCGGCAGTGTCCGCCGGCAGCGGCGTGGTGATGAACACAGAGCTCAAAAGGGCCTTCTGCTCTTTGGTGAGGGCGGAAAAGGCTGCCTTTTGGCGGCGCTGCAAAAGGCGCTCTCTGGCAAAGGGCACGGTGGCCTTTTCGATGCTTTCGGTCTCGATGGCCTTCACCTTTTTCCAGTCGCCCCAGTAGAGGTAGCCATAGCCAAAAGCTTGCCGCAGAGCAAAATGAGGCAGCGCCCGCTGCCGCTGGATGAGCTGGTGACCGCCGTCCGCGCAGGTGCTGGCAAAGGTGTCCTCGCAGAGAATGTAGCGAATGCCCTTGTCCTGGAGATAGCGCCCCAGCACGCTCCAGTCGTTGTGGATGTAAATGTCCCGGTATTGCGTGCCGTCCAGGGAAAAGCCGTAGTATTTCTCCACGTTGCGCCGGCCGATGACGCGCTGGAGCAAAAGGGTGCGCCAAAAGCCTTTTTGAAAGGCGTTGCCGCATTTCTCTTCGTCGAACACCCGCACCCCGGCGAAGAGGCCGGTGGCGCGAAGGCGTTTGGCCAGGGCTTCGGCCCCCGGCAGCGCGGCGCTCAGCACCAGCGCGGGCGGGCAGGGGGCGTCGAAGGCGCGGCAGGCTTCCACCAGCACCTGATAGGCCGTGTGGCAGATGTACAGGTCTGGCTTCATTGGGCCGTTTCCTCCGTTTCCAGCACCTTTACCGGCGGGAAGTGGATGTGGCCCCAGCCGGCGGCCCACTCGGGCAGGGTGCGGTCGGTATTGGTGATCTCAAAGGCGAATTCCTGGTTGGGCTTGTCCAGGCAGATGGCCCCCGCCAGCTCCCGCTCGAACACGTCCAGATAGAAGAAGTACTGGCCTTCGCTCAAAATGGAGGTGTCGAAGGTGAAGGTGGTGGCATAGACCCGGCCCGGTTCGGCGGCCCCCAGGGTGACGGGGTGGCTGATGCCCACGGGGCTGGAATCCCGGTAGTGGATGTTCAGCTTCATGTTCACCGCGTCGAACTTCTGGCCCGCCCGCCAGCGGATGCGCACGGTCAGCGGCTCGCCGGCGGCGAACACGCTGCTCTCCTTGCCCACAAAATCAAGGCTCAAAACCCGCAGGCGCTTGCCCGCGCTGGAGGTCATGCGGCCCAGGTCCTCCAGTTCATAGTGGACCACGTTCACGTCGGTGGTCTCCATGTAGACGGCGATGGCGTCTTCCACGTTGCCGTCAAAGATGACCCGGCCCTTGTCCAGCACCACACAGCGGGTGCACAGCTGGCGGATGGTGCTCATGTTGTGGCTGACGTAGAGCACCGTGCGGCCCTCCTGGCCGGCCACGTCGCTCATCTTGCCCAGGCACTTCTGCTGGAACTTCATGTCGCCCACCGCCAGCACCTCGTCCATCACCATGATCTCCGAGTCCAGATGGGCGGCCACCGCGAAGGCCAGCTTCACGAACATGCCGCTGGAATAGCGCTTCACCGGGGTGTCGATGAACTCGCCGCACTCGGAGAATTCGATGATCTGGTCCAGCTTCGCGTCCACCTCGGCTTTGGTCATGCCCAGGATGGAGCCGTTCATATAGATGTTCTCCCGGCCGGTCATCTCGCCGTTGAAGCCGGTGCCCACCTCCAGCATGCTGGCCACCCGGCCTTTAATTTTCATCTCGCCCGCGGAGGGGGCGGTGATGCGGCTGAGCAGCTTCAAAAGGGTGGATTTGCCCGCACCGTTGCGGCCGATGATGCCCAGGGCCTCGCCCTTGTACACCGTCAGATCCACGCCGTTCAGCGCCATGAAGGTCTGGCCGAACAGACGGGTGTCGGTGCCGATGGGCAGGTTGGGGTCTTCTTTGCCCCGCACCCGTGCCCACCAGCTCTGCAGGTCGGCGGTGAGGGTGCCGCCGCCGATCTGGCCCAGGCGGTACTGTTTTTTCAGCCCGGTGATCTCGATCACCGGCTCGCGGGGGTTTTGTGTCTGCATCGTCATTTTCCTTCCCTCCCGCGTCACACCGTGTCCATAAAAGTCTTTTCCACCCGGCTGAACAGCACCACGCCGGCGGCCAGGGTCACCAGGGCCACCACGGCGCTGTACAAAAGCCAGGCGGGGCTGATCTCGCCGCAGCCCAGAAGGGCGTAGCGGAACACCTGCACCGGCTCGGTCATGGGGTTCAGGCGCATCAGCACCAGCAGCCGGGGGCTGCCCGCGGCGATCTCGCTCATGGAATAGACCACCGGCGTGGCGTACATCCACAGCTGTACGCCGAAGCTCACCACGATGGCCAGATCCCGGTATTTGGTGGTCAGGCTGGACACGATGATGCCCACGCCCAGGCCCATCACCATCACCATCAGCAGCACCGCCGGCAGCGCCAGCACCCACAGGTTCATCTGCACGGCGCCGTAGGCCTGCCCGAAGAAGTAGAACCACACCCAGAAGACGAGGAACATCACCATCTGGATGATGAGGTTGATGAGGGAGATGACCACCTGGGAGATGGGCATGGTCAGCCGGGGGAAGTACACCTTGCCGAACAGCCCCGCGTTGGTCACGAAGGTGTTGGCCGTGCCGGTGATGCAGGAGGCGAAGAAGGACCAGATGGCGTTGCCCGCCATGTAGAACAAGAAGCTGGGCACGCCCGACTCGGCCAGACCCGCAATGCCACCGAACACCACCGTGAAGATAACGGTGGTGAGCAGGGGGTTGATGAGGATCCAGGCGGGGCCCAGGATGGTCTGTTTATAAAGGGTGGCAAAGCTGCGCTTGACGAACATGACCACCAGGTCCCGATACTGCCACAGCTCTTTCAGGTCGATGTCGAACCAGCCGGTGCGGGGCTTGATGATGGTGGTCCACTGCTGTTGATTCTGCTCCAAAGGGAAACCTCCTTAAGATGAAGCTGATGCTTGCAATTTATAAGATCACAGGGCTCTTTTTGCCTGTGCGCAGAGAGTGCAGGTGATAGCCTGCCCAGTAAACGCGATGATACCAGCGGGAACCGCTGAGCCGCCAGCGGCCCAGCAGAGCGCTGAGCCGGACCCAGCCGCGGCGCATGGGCAGCCAAAAGGGGGTGTAGGCGTTGATGCCGGCGGCCTGCGCCAGCAGATTTTGCACAGTGGGACAGGTCAGATGCCGGCGGGCCAGGGCGTAACCGTCCGGCTGCGCCAGGTCCACCGAGAGCCCGCCTGCGATGGTGCGCAGCAGGTGGATGAAGAAGGGCGCTTGTTCGGGAGTTTGCAGGGGAAAATCCTCCGAGAACCAGCCAAGCAGACGGCCGGTCAGCCAGACTTCATCCTCGCAGTAGCAGGGCTTGTAGAGATAGGTGATGCTGGCTTCATTGCCGGTCTCGTAGTAGTACAGCGGGGCGCGGCAGAATGCGACCCCCTCGCTGCCCGGCGCCGCGAACCAGTGCCGGATGTACTCCATGCAGAAGGTGAGGTCCTCGCCGTAGCGAAGGTCCGTTTGAAACGCAAGGTTCGCCGTGCGGATAAGCTCCAGCCGGAACAGCTTGTTCCACACATAATAGAGAAATCCGTCCAGAAAGAGCCGCCCCATCTGCTCCCGCCCGTAAAATTCCGGTGTGACGGGGGCGGCGGAGGGCGCAAGACCCGCCTTATCGTCGGTGTATGCCCACAGGACCAGCCGGTGAGGCTGCTCTTTTTGAAGCTGCAACACCGTTTGCAGAAAATACGGCGGCCAGAGGTCGTCGCTGTCCAAAAACAGGACGAACTCGCCCTTTGCCAGGCGCAGGCCTGTGTTGCGGGCGGCGCCCGGCCCCCCGTTTTCCTGCTGGAAGAGCAAGAACCGGGGGTCCTTTGCCGCGAATTCCCGGCAGATGCTGGCGCTCTGATCGGGGCTTCCGTCGTCGATCAGAAGGCATTCCCAGTCGGTGAAGCTCTGCGCGGCCACGCTGCGAAGGCAGCGGGAGAGAAAACGTTCCGCCCGATAAACGGGGATTATGATGCTTACCGCGGGCAGATGGATCATCTCCTTTGCATGGGCAAAACCGAGCGAGGCAAAAACAAGTGTACTCTATAATATACCATAAAGCGCCAAGCAAGAAAACCCTTTGCGGCGTTTGCTCTCATTTCAAAAGCGGCTTCCAGCGCAGATATGCCGTGTGCATGCACAGCCAGTGGAACTTCCAGTAGAACCACCGGCGGGGGGTGAGGCGGTTTTGGTCCAGAGCCACCGCGAGGCCGGTCCAGTGGAACCGCAGGGGAACATAGCGGCACTCGAACAGGCGGTTCTCCTCAAAAAAGGCCATCAGCCGCGCATATTCCGGGCTTTGATAGAAAAGAGCCGCGCAGTCACGCCGCTGGTCCCGGGGCGTGCAGAAAAGACCGTACAGGACCGTGTTCAGATATTCCATCACGGGCAGCCGCAGCTGTTCGGGGGGCGTGTGGTAGACGTGCAGGCAGTCCTGCAAAAAACGGTCGAACATCTGGTAATGGGCGGGCCGCAGCTGATTTTTGGTGCTCTTGCTCAGGCTGGATTCGTTGCCTGTCTCGTAGTAATACAGCGGTTGGGTGATATAGAGCAGCCGGCCGTCGGGCGCCTCCGCGGCAAAACAGCGCAGGTACTCGTTCATGAAAGGCCGGTCCTCATAGCACTGCAAAGAGGTGTCGAATCGAAGGCCCGCCCGCTCCACGAGTCCCCGGTCCAGCAGCTTGCCCCAGGGCGTGGGGAAGGGTGCCACCTCGCAGAAAAGCCCAATGTCCTGCACCGAAAACCGCTGCACGGCTTCCGGGTCCGGGGCTTTCAGCAGCGCGCCGGGTTCAAACGCCGCGGCGAAAAAAACCAGGTCATGGGGATTTTTCAGCTGTGTGTCCCGCACCTGCTCCAAAGCGCAGAGGGCAATGGCGTCATCGGAATCGACAAAAAAGAGCCAGGGGGCGCGGGCGGCATCCAGCCCGGCGTTGCGGGCGGCGGAGGCGCCGCCGTTCTTTTGGTGGATCACTCGGAACCGTCTGTCCTTTGCGGCCCACTCGTCGCAGATGGCAGGTGAGCCGTCGGTGGAACCATCGTCCACCAGGATGCACTCAAAGTCCGCAAAGGTCTGGCCGGCGATGCTGTCCAAACACCGGCGAAGGTATTTTTCGGCGTTGTACACCGGCACGATGATGCTTGCGAAAGGAACCATAAAACACTCCTTTGCATTGGCCCGGCGGGCGGCAGACATCATCTGCGCCAGTTCCCGCCAAGAAGATAATAGAGGAGCCAGTAGGCTCTCCAGTAAGAGCGGCGCTCCTCCTGTTCGGCCCGGATGACAAAGCGGGCAAGAGCGGGGCTGCGCCAGCGGAACGGCAGGTAATACGGACTGAAAGTCCGGCTCTCCTTCAGCCCGTCCAGCAGCTGGGCCACTTCGGGCCGGGCGAGGAGCGCGCGCCCTTTGGCGCCCTTCTCGAACAAAAGCCCATAGGCCAGCGTGTGAACGGCATGCTGATAAAATGCGGCCATGTCCTGGGGCGGGCAGTGATAAAGCGCTTTGCAGTCGCGGTCAAAACGCATGAACAGCGGCAGCTCCACCTCAAAATATTGCTCGTAATGCACGTCCTTTTTGGAAACGCTCATGTCGTTTTCGTCGCTCCAGTAGTAGAGGGGCGCGCGGAGGAAATGCACAGTGAATCCGGGCCGCAAGCGGGCAAGCCGTGCGAGATATTCATACACAAAGGGCAGGTCTTCGTGCCCGTTGCGGATGGACGTGTCAAAGCGAAGGGGAGAAGGCGATTCCAGCACCCCGCGCTCAAACAGCTTGTTCCAGACCGGCGGAAGCATGAAGGTGCAGTAAAGAGTGCCGAACTCCTGCTGCCGGAAAAGGGTCTCGCCCTGCGGCAGAGGCTGGCGGAATTCGGCGGGGTCTCTGGTGTAGGGCCACATGATGAGGTCTTCCGGCGCACTTTTGTGGTGCGACAGCGCCGTGGCGATCGTCTCGGGGTGGATGCGGTCGTCCTGGTCGCAGAAGAGCACGAATTTGCCCCGGGCCGCGTCAAGACCCGCGTTGCGGGCACTGCACACGCCGCCGTTTGGCTTGTGGATCGGCCGGAATCGCGGGTCGCGACGGGCTATCCCGTCGCAGACGGCTCCTGAGCCGTCTGATGAACCGTCATTCACCAAAATGCACTCGAAGTCGGCGCAGGTCTGCCCTGCGATGCTTTCGATGCAGGCGGGCAGAAATTTTTCGCAGTTATACACCGGCACGATGATGCTGACCAATGGTTCCATGGCGAAAAGCTCCTTTGTTCGTTCTCAGCGGCTCCAGCTTTTCAGCGCCGCCAGCAGGGTGTGGTAGTAGGCCACGGGCGAATAGCGCCCGGCGGCCTCGCGCCCGGCTTTTGCCATGGCGGCGGCGCGGGCGGGGTCGGCTTTCAGGGCCAGGATGGCCTCGGCGATGGTGTTTTCCAGCGGCGGCACGCCCGGCACGCCGCGCAGCTGCTGGTCCTCCCACACTTCGCTCTGGGGCAGGATGACGGCCCCACTGCCCTCGAGATACTCCGGCAGGCCGCCGGAGGCGGTGGCGATGACCGGGCAGCCGCAGGCCATGGCCTCGATGGCGGTGATGCCCGCCGGCTCCTGCCAGAGGGCGGGGAAGCAGGCGGCGTTGGCCATGCGGTAATAGGCAGGCAGTTCGGGGTTCGGCACAAAGCCGGCGAACTTCACCCACCCGCCCAGCGTTTCGGCCTGCTTTCGCAATCCGTCGGCGTAGTCCGAGCGGTCTTTGGCCCCGAAGAAGGGGCTGCCCACCACAAGCAGCTTCACCTGCTCATCGGGAATGTTCGCCATGGCGGCCAGCAGCTGATGAACGCCCTTTTCCGGGCTGGTGCGCCCGCAGAAGAGCACCACGAAGTCCTCTTTGTCAAAGCCCAGCTTCTCCCGCAGGGCCGCGGCCTCGCCCTCTTTCCCCTCGGGGCAGAAAAGGCTGATGTCGGCGCAGTTGGGCACAAGGGCGGCGCTTTCGGGCGCTTCGCCGCTGTCCGCGAGCCAGGCCCTCCGCACGAATTCGCTGATGCAGAGAGCGCGGCTGTAAATCTCGTCCAGGGCGGCGCTGCCCGGCGTTTCGCCGTGGAGGTGGGCAGCAAAGCGCCCGCGTCCCAGCGCGCGGCTGGCCTGCCGCCAGCCGGTAAGGTCGCCACCCTCACCCAGATACCAGTCGGCGTCCAGCCGCTTCAAAAAGTCAAGAGGCTCTGCGTACCAGCGGTTCCAGTGGATGGGCTTGCCCAAAAGGGCCGAAAGCCGCACCGCCAGCCGGTGGCCGAGGCCTTGCGCCGGGGGCGTTTGGTAGTAAAAGAGGGTGTCCGCAAAGCGGGCGGACTCGCCGGCGGCTTCTTCGTCCCACTGGCAGAGCACCGCCAGCTCCATCTCTTTGAACCGGGCGTTCTGGCGGGCCAGATGCTCCGCCAGGGTCTCCACCGCGCCGCCCTTCACGGCGGGCACCGGCAGGCCGGGCGGCAGCAGCAGCGCCACCCGGGGCTTGTCCGCTTTGGGGGGCAGGGGCAGCGCCCGTTTTGCCCACCGGCGGCAGCTTAATTTCTCCCGAGGGGAAAGGCCGGGGCAGTTTTTCAGAAGGGGCAGCAGGGTGGACATCTGGGCCTGGGCCTCCTGCCAGCGGGCGGCCAGGGGCCAAGTGAGGGCCGTCTTCTCGCACTGGGCGCAGAGGGCCAGATACCGCCGCCAGGCACCCGGCAGGGCCAGCGCCGCCAGGTCGGGGCGGCCCTGGGCGGCGAAAAAGCGGCAGCGGGCCGCCGCCGCGTCCACCCCGTCGAAGGCGGAGGGGCGCAGCCCGGTGCGGCAGATGCTGCCCTGGCGCAGGCGGTAGAAATAGAGCACGTCGGCAAGGCAGACCACCTTCTCCGCCTGCCAGAAGAGCAGATGGGCCACCGCGTCGTCCTCGTGGATGCGCCCGGCGGGGTAGCGTAAGTCTTGCCACAATTCGCGGCGGTAGAGCTTGTTCCAGGCCACGGTGTAGTAGGTGGAGGAGGGGCCGAAGAACTCCGCCAGCAGCTCTTTGCCGCCGAACGCCCCTGCGGCGGCGGGCAGGGTGAGCACCCGCTCGTCCAGCGGAGCCAGCGCCTCGTCCACGTCCTCCACGGCGCACAGGGCCATGTCCGCCCCGGTCTCTTCCAGGGCGGCGTGCAGCTTTTCCAGATAGTCCGCCGCCACCACGTCGTCGGAATCCACAAAGGCGATGGTCTCGCCCCGGGCAATGTCCAGCCCGGAGTTGCGGGCGGCGGAAAGGCCGCCGTTTTTCTGGTGGATGACCTTCACCCGGCTGTCTCTCGCGGCGTAGCTGTCGCACAGGGCACCGCAGCCGTCGGGGCTGCCGTCGTCCACAAAGATCAGTTCAAAATCGGTGAAGGTTTGGCCCAGCAGGCTCTCGGCGCAGGCGGGCAGGCAGTCCTCCACCTTGTACACCGGCACAATAACGCTGACGGCCGGACGTTTTTCTTCGCTCATGCGCCCGCCTCCTTCTCCTTGTGCAGGCTGCCCCGGGCCGCCGCCAGACGGTAGTAGCCCTCCGGGCTCAGCACGAACAGCACCGCCCGCAGTTTTTCCCCGGCGGGCACATAGGGACAGTGCAGAATAGCGGAAAGCAGCCCGTTCAGCTTTTTCTTATGCTTCGCAAAGCCCGCTTTCAACTCGGGAGAGAGGGGCCCGGCCTTGCGGGCGTGGACGTAAAAGAGATAGAACACCTGCCAGTAGCGGGCCACCGCACGGCGGTAGAGGTCCGCCCGGTCGGGTTTCTTGGCGAAGAAGTCCACCCAGCAGCCGTAAAGGCGCAGGTCGTCCAGCTTTTTCACCGAGAAGGCGGCGCTGGTCATGTTGCCGGTGCGCACCCGGTAGAGATACAGCGGCTTGTTGGTGGCAACGATGCGGTGCCCGTCGTAGATCTTGTCCATGATATTCGCGTCGTCGCCGAAGAACATGGTCTCGTCGTGGCGCACGCCCTCAAAGAGCCGCGCGTCGTAGAGTTTGTTCCAGGTGACCATGCAGTACATGCCGCCGTCCCGCAGAACGTCGTAGAACTGGTCCAGGGCATCGCCCTCGCCCAGAAGGTCCTCGGCCACGGTCACGCCCCGGCCCAGTCGGTTGCCCTCTTCGTCGATGCACTCCGCGCCGCAGGCCGCCAGGGGGCAGCCGCTCTCCTGCACCATGTTGTAAAGCGTTTCCAGAAAGTCCGGCTCCAGCAGGTCGTCGGAATCCACATAGCTGATGTAGCGGCCCGTCGCCGCGTCCAGCCCGGCGTTGGCAGCGCTGGCGGGGCCGCCGTTGGGCTTGTGCACCACCCGGATGCGCCCGTCGGTCTTGGCCAGTTCGTCGCAGAGTTCGCCGCAGCCGTTGGGGCTGCCGTCCTCCACCAGAATGAGCTCAAAGTCGGTGAAGGTCTGGGCCAGGATGCTCTTCACGGTGATGGGCAGATAGTCCTTCGCGTCGTAGACGCTGGTGATGATGCTGATGGTGGGCATAAATGCGCCTCCTGAAACGGGTTATTTTGCGCCCCGCAGCCGCAGGGGCAGGCAGGCGAGGGCGGGGCTTTTGCGGCGGGCGGCAAGACGGAGATACTTGCCGTAAAGGCCGGGGATGCTTTCCAGCCCTTTCAGCAGGGCGGGGTACCAGACGTCGCTTTCGAACAGGGCCGCCAGCGCCGCCTTCCGCTTTGCCAGGGGGTAGGACTTGGTGCGGTCCAACAGCAGGGTGTAAAAACTCAGCGCGTCGTGGGGGCGCTGGCTCTCGATGAGGGGCGCGGCCAGTTCCGGGTGGCCGGCGGCGGTGACGAAGGCCTCCATCTGGTCCAGCACCCGCTGGCTGGTGACCAGGTTGTCCAGCGTGGCGGCGTGGGTCAGGGTGGAAGGGTGCACCCAGTATTCGTAGAAGCTCTCCCCCAGATGCACCATCCGGCCGATGTGGGGCCAGAAAGCGAAGTTGAAGGCGATGTCCTCCCCGGTGCGCAGGGCGGTGTTGAAGGAAAGGCCCGCCTGCCGCACGGTGTCCAGCTTGTAGGCCTTGTTGCACAAAGAGAAGAACTGGTTTGCCTGATAGTAGCCCACGAAATGCTCCCAGAAGCCATCCAGGCCGCACTGGAAAGCGGGGTAGACCGCCGGGGTGGTCTTTTCCTCCTCCCGCCACTCAAAGCCGTAGCTGATGAGGTCGGGGGAGGAGGCGGCGGCCCGGGCGATGGCGGCGAAAGCGCCGGGTTTTAAGATGTCGTCCGCGTCCACAAAGGTGAGGTAGCGCCCGGTGGCGGCGGCAAGGCCGGCATTGCGGGCGGCGGCGGCCCCGCCGTTGGGGCGGCTGAGCAGCTTTACCCGGTCATCCTTGCGGGAAAATTCGCCGCAGAGGGCGGGGGAGGAATCGGTGGAGCCGTCGTCCACCAGAATCAGTTCAAAATAAGGATAGTTCTGGCTGAGGATGCTCTCCACCGCCGCCGAAAGGTATTTTTCGGCGTTGTAGACGGGCATCACGCAGCTGATGACAGCGGGCATGTAAAATAAGCCTCCTCAGAAAAGTTTCAGCTGCCGGCACGCAGAGAACGCACAAGGGCCAGCGCCCCGGCAAGGCGCAGCCGCACGCACGCCCCGTAGACAAGGCGGGCGGGGCCGGTGTAGCAGCCGGCCACCCAGGCGGCCACCGCGTCGCGGCAGTGGGCGGGGGCCAGCAGCCGGGCGAACAGGCGGCGGCATTCCCCAAAGGGCAGCGCCCCCCTGCGCCCCAGCAGCATGGCGCACTGGGCAGCGGCAACGCCCCCCTGGCGCTTCAAAAGCACCTGCCGGGTCTCCTCCTCCGACGCGCCGAAATGGGCCAGAAAGGCCTCCACCGCCGGGCGGGTGTATTCCTCCGCGTCCAGCAGGTCGGTGCGCAGCCGCCGGGAGAGGCTGCCCTCCGCCCGGTTGTCGCAGACGTAATAGGCCGCGGGGATAAAATAGGCCGGGCCGCAGTGTTCCAGCGCCGCAAGGCAGAAGAGCAGGTCCTCGTTGACTTTCAGCGCCTCGTCAAAGCGCACGCCGTCGAGAGCGGTGCGGCGGAAAATTTTGTTGTAGAGCGCTGCGAACAGGCCGGTGTCCACCAGATAGTAGGCAAAATTCCCGGCAAGGTCGGAAAGCGACTCCATCCGCCCGGCGGGCAGGGTCTCGTTCACCTCGCCCAAGAGGGTGTCCACCCCGAAAAAGCAGACGTCCGCGCCCTCTTCCAAAGGCGGCAGGGCCGCGTCGTACAGGCCGGGGTTCACCCAGTCGTCCGCGTCCACGAACTGCACGTACCGCCCCTTGGCGGCGGCAAGGCCCGCATTGCGGGCGGCGGACGCTCCGCCGTTTTTCTGGTGGATGACCCGCACGCGGCCATCCTGCGCCGCCAGCCGGTCGCACAGGGCGGGGGAGTCGTCGGCGGAGCCGTCGTCCACCAAGATCAGCTCGGCGGCTTCGGGGGCCTGGTCAAGGACGCTGGCCGCGCACTTTTCCAGCGTGGCGGCGGCGTTGTACACCGGCACGATGACGCTCAGCAGCAGTTCGCTCATGCGCGGGCCTCCTTTTTGCCAAAGAGTTTGGCCCACACAAGGCCGAAGCAGCGGCCAACGAAGTAAAAGGGCAGGGCAAGTTTTGCCCCGGCGGGCAGGCGGCCCATCTCTTTGAGGAAGGGGCCCAGGCCGCCGTATTTGATGCGGTCGATGAGGGGGAAGAAGGTGCCCGCCAAAAGGCACCGGGTGAAGGGGTAGCGGCTGCCGAAGTAGCTGCGGCTCGCCAGCACCACGTCCAGAAAGTCGGCGTATTTTTTCACGGCGCTGGCCCGGGTGTTGTAGTTCTTGTGCTCGGCGCCAGGCCCGCCCACCCGGTAGGCGCTCATGGCCTCGTCCATCACGAACACCCGCCCGCCGTCCAGATACAGCATGCACAACGCAAAATCCGCGATGCTGCGGTTGGCAGTGACGTAGGCCTCCCGGGCCGGGTCGGGCGTGCGGAAGATGTTGCGCACCATGCAGGCGGTGCAGGAGTAGGTGACCCCCCGCAGGAAAAGCGCCATGGTGGCGTCGGCGTTGAGGATGCGTTTGTCGTCGGGCAGGGTGCCGTAGGTGTTGCCCTCGTCGTCGGTGAGCAGCAGGGTGTGGCTCACTGCAAGATGATCGGGGTGGGCGCGCAGAAAATCCGCCTGCTTTTGCAGCTTCGACTCGTCCCGCCACCAGTCGTCCCCTTCCAAAGTGCAGACGAACTCGCCTTTTGCGGCGCAAAGCCCCTCGTACCAGTTGCGGCTGATGCCCACGTTTTTCTGGCGCAGGTTCAGCCGGATACGTTCGGGATACTTGGCGGCGTACTCCTGCAAGATGGCGCGGGTGCCGTCGGTGCCGCAGTCCTCGGTGATGTAAACTTCAAAGTCGAAATCCGTCTTTTGGGCCAGAACGCTGTCGATGGCCTTGCGGATGTAGTGCTCCTGGTTGTAGGTGGTGATGACGACCGTCACCAAAGGGGCCATGGGGTCCACTTCCTTTTCTTTGAATCAGCCGCCGGGGCAAAGCCGGCGGTAAAGGTCCAGCAGGGCGGCGGCCACGGCCTTCGGGTCGTGGACGGCCAGGGCGCGCGCCCGGGCGGCGGCGGCCTTTTCCTCCGCCATGGCCGGGTCGGCCCAGAGGGCGGCGATTGCCTTTGCCATTTCGCCGGGGGCGGCGGGGTCGAACAGTTCGCCCTCTTTTTCGCTCAGCATGCTGGGCACGCCCCCCACCGCCGCGGCGGCGCAGGGCACCCCGGTGAGCATGGCCTCGCCCAGGGAGTTGGGGCTGTTCTCGATGCTGGAACACAGCAGATAGGTCTCCGCCAGCAAAAACTGCTGGCGCATGCCCTCGGCATTCAGAACGCCGGTGTAGTGGATGCGGTCGGCAACGCCCAGCCGGCGGGCAAGCTCGTCCAGATAGCCGGGGTATTCCGCCAGCCAGTGCACCAGCGGCCGCAGCAGGGGGCCTTTGTCCGGCGGGGGCCAGCCCGCCACATAGAGCTGGGCGTCCGGCCACTGCTTTGCGAGTTCCGCCAGCGCTTCGATGGCCCGGTGCAGGCCTTTGAGGGGGATGTTGCCCTGGCTGACGAACAGCCGGTGGGGCCGGGCGCTCTGCCGCTGCCAGCCGCCGGGATAGAACACCGGGCGCATGATCTCCGGCAGGTGGTGATACTCCGCCTCGGGCGCTGCGGCGGCGCAGTATGCCTTGTCCCAGTCGGTGCGGCCCAGGATGTGCCGCGCCTTTGCCAGCACCGCCCGCTCCCGTTCGCCCCGGGCCAGCAGGCGCTCCTTCTGGGCCAGAACGGTCAGCCCGCCGGTGCGCCTTGCCAGCGCCTCTTTCAGCGGCTGACGGCGCAGAAAGCGGGGCGGCAGGCCGTCGGCCATGTGCTCGCCGCAGGGCCCGGCCAGACCCTGGATGTAGACCAGCACCTTTTGGGGGTCAAAGCCTTCCAGCACCCAGGGCGCGTGGTCGTTCTCGGTGCCGAACAGCTGGATGAGGTCGGGCGCTTCCTCCGCCAGCGCCGTTTCCAGCGCCGGGCGGTCCCCGGCGGGCAGGCCGAGATAGGAAACGCCGTCGATGCGCTCCCGGCAGGGGGCGGAAAGCTCCGGCGAAAAGCTGCACAGAACCAGGCCCAGCCCCTCTTTGGGCAGAGCGGCCAGAAGGCTCACCGCCCAGCTTCCGCTGGCCTGGGGGGCAAGGCCCAGCCGCCCGGAAAAGACGGGGGGCAGAAAATCCAGGACCCACATCACCTTCATCGCATTTTCCTCCGCTGGTTTTGTTTGGCCGCGCGGCCCACACTTATACAGAATAGAGTATAGCAAAAAACGGGCCTCCTTGCAACAAAGGGGGACGGGCCCTCCGCCGTTGCAAAGCCCCGGCGCGCTGTGGTACAATAAGCGCAAACCACACCGCCCGCACGCCGGGCAAAAAAGGAGGACACACCATGGGCGAAACGGCGATCCTGATCGCGGCCCACAAGCCCTTTGACCCGCCCGCGCTGGAGGGCTATCTGCCGGTGCAGGTGGGCGCGGCGCTGGCCCAGAAGGACCTGGGCTTTCAGCGGGACGACGAGGGGGAGAACATCTCGGTCAAAAACCCTCAGTACTGCGAGCTCACCGCCCAGTATTGGGCCTGGAAGAACCTGACCGAGCCCCGGGTGATGGGCCTTGTGCACTACCGGCGTTATTTCGTGAAGGACATGTACGCCCCCGACGTGAAGAGCCAGATCCTCACCGCCGCCGAGGCGGACGCCCTTCTGGAAAAGTACGACATCGTTTTGCCCAAACCCGTCTACAAGCTGGCCTACAACGGCACGCTCTATCATTCGAAGCCCCGGGAAGGGCAAGACAAGCCCCTGCTGCTTTTGGAGGACATCGTCACCCGCCGCTGCCCGGAGTATCTGCCCTCCTTTGAAAAATTCGTCTACGGCCACCGGGCCAGCTTCGGCAACATGCTGGTGGCAAAGCGGGAGGTCTTCTGCGCTTACAGCGCCTGGATGTTCCCCCTGCTGGAGGAGTTCGAGCGCCTGGGCGAAGAACAGGGCATCCTGGACCCGCGGATGTGCGGCTTCATCTCGGAGTATCTGCTCTGCATCTGGGCCGACCACAACTTCCGGCCTGAGAAAATTTATTTCATGGACGTGGCCAACACCGAGGCGGACCGCCGGGCGCTGGGCTACCGGGTGCGCAAAGCCCTGGTGAAAACAGGGCTGTTCGAGCCGGTGAGCCGCGCGGCCTTTGCGGTGTATTACAAATTAAAAGGCTGCTGAAAAGGTCCGTGCCGCAAAGCACTTGCGCAGGATGAAAAAAGAGCGTAAGATAGAAAACCGCGCGGTGTGAAATCAGCGCAGAACTGCCAGAAAAGCGAGGAAACGGAATGGAGCGCGTGGAACTGATCCGGACCCTGATGGAGGAAAAGCGCCGCGGCATGGAGGCCTATGAGCGGTATCTGAACGAAAAGCACCTTTATGCCCCCGGCATGATGCTCTACATGCGGGAGGCGCACTTTCTCACCGCAGTCGGCCCCGGCGGCGAACCCACCGTTTCGGAGCTGGCCGCCCGCCTGGGCGTGACCCACGGGGCGGTGTCGCAGCTGGCCGCCCGCCTTGAGAAAAAGGGGCTGGTGCAGCGCACCGCGAATCCCAAGGACCGCCGCCAGTCCATCGTGCGGCTCACCGACGCGGGCAAGGAGTTGTGCCGCCGTCACCAGGCCGCCGACCGGCGCAACTACGGCTACATCAGCCAGTGGCTGGACGGCTTTTCCGACGAAGAAGTCAGCCTTGTGCTGCGCTACGAAGCCCGCATGCGCGATTTGTTCGAGTCGCTGAACAAGGACATCGGCGAGCGATTGTTGTGAAAATACACAAACAGCCTTGCAAAAGACCTCTGTTTTGCCAAATTGACAAAGCAGAGGCCTTCTCTTTATAATTTATGTTAGCAGCTAACAAGTTTTCCAACATGGCAAACCTGCCTTTTTCCATCGCCGGAAGGCCCGGCGGTTTCTTTTTGGGCAAATAGGTTAGCAGCTAACAAAAAGGGCCCCTGCCGGCGGGAGCGCCGGCTTTTTGAAACACATTTGCGTTAGCATGTAACGAATTGAAAGGAAGGTGCAGGCCAAAATCGCCCCGGGCAGGGCACAGGGCCCGGCGGGGCGGCGGGAAAACGATCGCATCTCAACGCTGCAACGACCTGAAACAAGGAGGAATCAAACCATGTCTCAAACTGAAACCGGCGCCCAGAACAAAAAACTCACGCGCACCGACCTGTTCTCCATGGCCATCGGCCAGATCATCGGCGTGGGCATCATGACCATGACCGGCATCGCCATCGGCTTCACCGGCCGGTCGGTGAACCTGGCTTATCTGCTGGCGGGCGTGCTGACCATCGTGTCCGCCATTCCCCAGATCTACATCGGCGGCACCGCCAATTTCCCCGGCGGCCAGTATTCCCAGATCGCCGTGCTGGCGGGCCAGAAGCTGGCCGGCATCTACACCTTCGTGAACCTGGCCATGTCGCTGGCCATCTCCATGTACACCCTGTCCTTCGCCGACTACTTCCTGGCCCTGGTGCCCGGCGTGAACGTGAAGCTGCTGAGCTTCATCGTGCTCACCGCCCTGTTCGGCATGCACCTGTTCGGCATCAAGCAGGCGGCCCGCCTGCAGAACATCCTGTGCGTGGTGCTGGCGGTGGCCATCGGCGCCTATGTGGCGTTCGGCATCGGCCACATCCAGCCGGACTACATGGCTCCTGACCAGTTCATGACCGGCGGGATCACCGGCTTTCTGCTGGCCTCCGTGTATCTGAACTTCGCCTGCGGCGGCGCGACCTATGTGGTGAATTACAGCTCCCAAGCCAAGAACCCCACCAAGGACATCCCCTTCGTCATCATCGTTTCCACCGGCGCCATCGTGGTGCTGTATGCTGTGATGAGCACCATCGCCGCCGGCGTGCTGCCGGTGAGCGAGGTGGCGAACCAGCCCCTGAGCGTGTCCGCCGCTGTGTTCATGCCCGGCCCGGTCCACACCTTCTTCGTGGTGGGCGGCGCCATCTTCGCGCTGCTGACCACCCTGAACTTCTCCATCGGCATGATGACCTATCCCGCCCTGCGCGCCTGCAAGGACGGCTGGCTGCCCAAGGGCCTGGCCACCTGCAACAAGAAGTTCGGCACCCCCCACTGGATCCTGCTGGCCTTCTACCTCATCGGCCTGGTGCCCATCCTGGTGGGCCTGGACCTGACCACCGTGGCCAACAGCACCGTGATCCTGACCACCGCGATCCGCGGCGTCATCGCCTATGCGGCGCTGCGCCTGCCCAAGATCATGCCGGAGCTGTGGAGCCAGTCCAAGTTCCATGTGAGCGGCACGGTGCTGAAGGTGGTCTGCGGCCTGACCCTGGTCATCACCGTCATCTCCATCGTGCTGCTGCTGGTGAGCACCGCGCCGGTGCAGATCCTGGGCAACTGCTGCATCCTGGCCCTGGCCGTGGTGCTGGCCTTCGCCCGCAACCGCCATGTCAAGCTGGAGGCAAACTACACCGCGAAATAAGCCTGCCGGCGGCTGTGCCGACATGCCCCCGCCGTCGGCGGGGGAACGAAGGAGGAAAGACCCATGACATACGATTTTGACCGCAAAGTGGACCGCAAGAGCACCAACGACATGAAATGGCACGCCAAGGCGGTGAGCATGTATCTGCACCGGGAGATCCCCGAGACCATGATCCCCATGTGGCTGGCGGACACCGAGTTCGCCTGCCCGCCCTGCATCGTGAAAGCGGTCGAGGCGCGGGCCGCCAAGGAGATCTTTGGCTACTGCGCCCCCATGGAGAGCTACTACGCCGCCGTGTGCGGCTGGCAGAAGCGCCGCCACAACTGGGATGTGTCCCCCGCGTGGGTGACCCAGCTGCCCTCGGTGGTGGCGGGCATCAACATCGCCATCCGCGCCTTCAGCCAGCCGGGCGACGGCGTCATCATCCAGCAGCCGGTGTACGACCCCTTTGCCACCATCGTGCAGCAGGCGGGCCGCGTCGTGGTGAACAACGCGCTGGTGGAGACCGGGCACGGCTTTGAGATGAACTTCGACGACCTGGCCCGGCTTGCGGCGAAGCCTGAGAACAAGATCATGGTGCTGTGCAGCCCCCACAACCCGGTGGGCCGGGTGTGGAAGGAGGAGGAGCTGCGCCGCGTGGCGGACATCTGCGCCGCCAACGACGTGCTGCTGGTGAGCGACGAGATCCACAGCGACATCGTCTACACCGGCCACCGGCACATCCCCATCCTGGCGCTGGACGAAAAGTACAGCCAGAAGTGCATCCTGCTCAACGCCCCCGGCAAGACCTTCAACGTGGCGGGCCTCAAGTCCAGCTACTCCATCATCCCCAGCGAGGAGCTGCGCAAGGCGTTCAACGCCATGCAGGTGGCCATGTCGCTGGATGTGAAAAACACCTTCGGCCTGGAGGGCACCATCGCCGCCTACACCGGCGAGGGCGAGGAGTGGATGGAGCAGGAGCTGGCCTATCTGGAGCAGAACATGGCCTTTGCGTCGGAATTTGTGGAAAAGAACATGCCCGGCGCAAAGCTGCCCAAGCCGGAAGGCACCTTCCTGGGCTGGCTGGACCTGCGGGGCCTGGGCCTTTCGGACGAGGAGCTGTTCCGGCGCATCGTGCTGGAGGCGGCGGTCATCTGCGTGCCCGGCGGCTGGTTCGGCCCCGGCGGAGAGGGCCACATCCGCCTGAACGCGGGCTGCCCCCGCGCCATGCTGCAGGAGGCGCTGGAGCGCATCCGCGACGTGCTTTACAAGAAATAAGAAAACGAAGGGGAGCCCCCATGCTTTTGCATGGGGGCTCCTTTTTTTGCGTGTTTCAAAGGCCGGTCTTGCGCAGCACCCGGTCATAGACCGGGCGGCCGGGGCGCGGGCCATCGATTTCTTCCAAAAGACCTTTCTGCACCAGCGCCTCGATGCGTCTGGCGGCAAAGCCGTCGCTCACGCCGGGGCGCAGGGTGCACAGCAGCCGCCCGATGGCCTCGGCCTCCCGAAACTCTTGCGGCTGGGCGCGCAGGACCTCCAGCACGAAGCAGTCGTAAAAATCCTCCGGAACGCTCACAAGGCGGCCGTTCACCACCGCCCGCAGGGGGGCGTTCTGCGCCGCCAGCAGCGCCCACTCCTGGGCCAGGGCGTTCAGCGCCGGGGCGGGCAGGGGAGTGGGGTCGGCCAGCGCGGCCCAGTGCCAGGGCTCCACTTCGCCCCAGCTGTCGTACCGCACCGCGGTGCCATCCGGCCGTGCCTCAAACTCTGGCAGCCGCACCCGTTCCACTCGCAGCTTGTCAAACCCCAGAGGCCGCAGCCAGGCCGCCAGAGAGCGGATGCCGCAGGCAGCGTCCGCACCGGGGCTCTGCCACACCCGCACCACTTCGCCGCAGGCGGCCCGTTGGCGCAGGGTTTCCAGCGCCCCGCGGGCTTCGGCCAGCATCTTTTCGGCCACCTCCGCGTTCTCGGCGCTGTCCATGGCCCAAAGGCCCGCCAGCTCCGCCTTGCGTTTTTCGCCCGGCTCGGCCTCGGAAATATCCCCCACGCTCAAAGCCAGGGGCAGGCAGACCACGTCGGCGGGCCTGCCCTCCATGGGCAGGGCCCCGGCGGCCCGCTGCCTTTGGCGGGCGGCCTCCCGTTTTGCGGCAAGGCGGCCCAGCGGCCCGCCCGCGCCGCCGATGACGGCCACCGCCGCCGCGCCCCCCGGGCCGGAGAGCGCCACCCGCAGGCTGCCTTTTTCCGAGGTGGAAAAGACCACATGCACCATGCTTTTGCCTCCTTACCAGCGCACCACCGCGTGGAGCAGCGACCACACCGCCCACACAAGGCCCGCGGCCACCAGCACCGCCACGCCCGCGATCAGGCCGATGCTCCATTGGCCGATGAGGTAGGCGTTTTGACCCAGCAGCTGCGGTCCGAAGCACAGGCCCATCCAGATGGCCCACATCACCCAGGCGCCTTTGGGACCAAAACGCTGGATGAGCGCCCCGAAAGAAAGCCCCAGCGCCAGCGCCGCCGCCAGCAGCAGCGGGTACCACCACCAGGCCAGCACGAAGTCCTCGATCTGAAGCAGCGCGGGCCCGGCGGGCCCGCTGCCCTCGGGCAGCGGCATGTTCAGCCCCAGCTTCCAGCCCTCAAAGCCCGCCAGCTTCGCCCAAAGGCCGGGCAGCAGAAAGCGCTCCGCCAGCGCCAAAAGGCCGGCCAGACCCATGACGAAGGCCCCTTCCAAGGCCAGCAGCGCGACCACCAGCCCCAGGCTCTGCCGCCGGGTGCGCCCGAAGCGCAGGGCGGTGTCGAACATCACCGTGGAGTTGGTGAAGCTCATGATGAACAGGGAGAAAGCCGCCACAATGGGCAGCACGATGCCCGCCAGGAAGATACTGGTGTCCGGCCTGGCGATGGCCATCACGCAGAGGATGACCACCTCCCCCAGCAAAAACAGCCCGCCGGTGATCGCGGCGTAAAAGGAGAAGTCGCCGGCGTTCATCTTCAAAAAGTTTTTAAACATGCCGTTGTCACCTCACCACATAGCCCTTGAGATAGCGATACAAAAACACATCCGCCGCCACGGCGGCCAGCCCCAGCGCCAGGGGCAGCAGCCAGGGCAGGTCGCCCCACATCCCGCCGGAGAAGGTGCCGCCGGTGATGACCAGCCAGAAGGTGCCCGCCATCATGAGCAGCATGGCCAGAATGATGACCATGCTCCCGATGACGCGGCTGCGGATCATCATCACGCCGCTGAGCACCCCCAGCACCGCGGCTGCGGCTGCGGCCGCCAGAAAGGCGGGGCTGGTGTTGAGCATCAGCACCGTGGCCGCCCCCTCCCGGGGCCAGCCGAACCACACCGGCACGAGGGAAAAGAGAGCCGAGATGGCCCAGCCGCCCACGGCGTAGATGGCCAGCACCCCCTGCAGCGCCACGAACAGGGCCTTGCGGGTGGCCCCGAAGTTGAGGGCCAGGGTGAGGGTGCTCGTCATGGAAAAGGCCATCATGAACAGGATGAACAGCGACAGGGCGGGAAAACCATCGAAATAGGTGGAAAAGAGGTTCGTGTTCCCCGAAGGCACGTCGGTGACGAAGGCCCCGCCCACGATGACCGCCGCCGCGGCGGCAAAGACGGCCAGATTGATAAGGGAAAAGCGCAGAAGAAACCGGAAACAGCGTGTCATGCCGCCACCTCCCTCATTCCACCGGCTCGTGGCCGCACAGCGCCACGAACACGTTCTGCAGGTTCAGGGGCGAAACGTCCACGTCGCCCGTGCCTTCCAAATCGGCGGCCCGGCGGCCGGCGGTGTCCCGCACGGCGGCGGTCTTGCGGCGGCCCATGGCGCGCTCGCTCACCACCGTCATCCCTTCGCACACCCGGTCCACCTCCTCGGCGGCGCCGGACACATAGCGGAACTGGTCCACCAGCTCCTCCGTCTCCTCGTCCTCGATGATGCGCCCGTCGTCCAGAATGAGCACCCGCTCGAACACCGACGCGGCCTCCTCAATGATGTGGGTGGAGATGATGAAGGTGCGGCCGGTGCGGGCGTAGTCCTCCAGCAGCAGCTGATAAAACCGCTCCCGGGCCACCACGTCCAGGCCCGCCACCGGCTCGTCCAGAATGGTGATGGGCGCGTTGCTGGCCAGGGCGATGAGGATGGTCACCATGGAAAGCTGGCCCTTGGAGAGCTGGCTCACCCGCTTTTTCTCCTCCACACCGAATTCTTTCAGCAGCCGCCGGGCGTATTCCTCGTCCCAACGGGGATAGAAGGTGGCCCCGGCCTGCAGGTAGTGACGCACTTTCAGATTGTTCTGGCCGTAGAACAGGGTGGCCTGCAGTTCGCGGGAAAAGCACAGGTCCGCCAGGGCTTTGGGGTTCTCCCACACCGGCTCGCCGTTATAGGTCACTTCGCCGGAATCGTGGGTGTTCTGGGCGGTCAGGATGCCCAAAAGGGTGGTCTTGCCTGCGCCGTTGCGCCCGATGAGCCCGTAAATTTTGCCCGGCTCGATGGTGATGTCCAGATTTTTCAGCACCTGTTTGTCCTTGTAGGATTTGCACAGGCCCTTCGCCTGCAAAATGCCGCTCGTCATGCCTTCTCTCCTCCTTCATGTTCGATGGCCTCTTTCACCATCGCCAAAAGTTCTTCCTTGCCAAGGCCCAGAGACTTTGCCTCCCGCAGAAGGGGCAGCACATACTCCTCGCCCAGGGCCTTGCGGCGCTTTTCCTTCACCGCGGCGGTGGCGCCGGGAGCAACGAACATGCCGATGCCCCGCCGTTTGTAGAGCACGCCCTCCGCCACCAGCAGATTGATGCCCTTGGCCGCCGTGGCCGGGTTGATGTTGTATTCCCTGGCCAGCTCGTTGGTGGAGGGCACCTGCTCCTCCTCCCGGTAAACGCCCCGGAGGATGTCGTCCTCCAGCATCTGCGCGATCTGCAGATAGATCAGCGACTGGTCGTTCAAACTTCCATGCACGCAGTTCACCTCCGCCTGCTGTTCGTTGGTTCATTGCTTGTGTGACTAACCATAGCACCTCCGGGCCGCTTTGTCAAGGGCCGGGATGGAAAAATGTGCGCCGGCAGGGCAAAAACGCAAAAAAGGGCCGCCCCAAACCGGGGCGGCCCTTGAAAAACAGGGGATGATTTACTTCGCGGTCACCAGCGCCAGAGTGTCGCGGGCGATCATCAGCTCCTCGTTGGTGCAGACCATCAACACCTTCACGCGGCTGTCGGCGGCGGACAGGTCGATGATGTCCTGGCCGCGCAGCTTGTTCTTCTCCTCGTCCAGCTTGATGCCCAAAAACTCCATGTTCTTGCACACCTGCTCGCGCACATAGCCGTCGTTCTCACCGATGCCGCCGGTGAACACGACGCAGTCCAGACCGCCCATCACGGCGGCGTAGGCGCCCACGTACTTCTTGATCTGGTAGTTCAGCATGTCGCTGGCCAGCTTGGCCCGCTCGTTGCCCGCGGCGGCGGCAGCCTCCACGTCGCGCTTGTCGCTGGACACGCCGGACACGCCCAGCAGGCCGCACTTCTTGTTCAGGTAGTCGGCCATCTCCTGGCCGTGGATGCCCAGCTTCTGCTCCATGTAGGTCACCACGCTGGGGTCAACGTCGCCGCAGCGGGTGCCCATCAGCACGCCGGCCAGCGGGGTCAGGCCCATGCTGGTGTCCACGCACTTGCCGCCGTCCACGGCGGTGATGCTGCTGCCGTTGCCCAGGTGGCAGGTGACCATCTTCAGCTCGGCGGGGTCCTTGCCCAGGAACTTGGCGGCGGCCATGCTCACATAGCGGTGGCTGGTGCCGTGGGCGCCGTAGCGGCGGATGGCGTACTTCTCGTACATCTCGTAGGGCACGCCGTACATATAAGCCTTGGGAGGCATGGTCTGGTGGAAGGTGGTGTCAAAGACCACAACGTTGGGCACCTCGGCGCCGAACACCTTCTTGGCGCTGCGCAGGCCCTGCACGTGGGCCAGGTTGTGCACGGGGGCCAGGGGAGCGATCTCCTCGATCTTGTCGATGATGGCGTCGGTGACGATCTCGCTCTTGGTGAAGAACTCGGCGCCCTGCACGATGCGGTGGCCGATGGCCCCGATCTCGCTCTTGTCGGCAACAACGGCGCCCTCGCCGGTGGTCATCATCTCAACCACCTTCATAAAGGCTTCGGTGTGGGTGGGGAAGGGCACTTCCTCGCTCCACTTGCCGCCGTGGGCCTGATGGGTGATCTTGCTGCCCTCGATGCCGATGCGCTCGCACAGGCCCTTGCACAGCACGCTCTCGTCGGTCATGTCGATCAGCTGATATTTCAGCGAGGATGAACCGCAGTTGATAACCAGGATTTTCATTGATACTTCCTCCCAAAACTGTTTCTGGCGGCCGCTGCCGCCCGGATTTACATTGTCCACCCACTATTATATAATGGGGAAAATCGCTTTTCAAGGCAAAAAGGGGGCCAAACCCGTGAAAAACGCCGGGATCATCGCAGAATACGACCCGTTCCACGCCGGCCACGCCTGGCAGATCGCTGAAGCGCGCCGCCAGGGCGCCGAAACAGTGACCGTTTGCATGAGCGGCGACGTCACCCAGCGGGGCGGCGCGGCGCTGTTGCCGCCCTCGGTGCGGGCCGCCGCGGCCCTCGGCTGCGGGGCCGATCTTGTGCTGTGCCTGCCGAACCCCTACGCCTGCCTCTCCGCCGAGGGCTTTGCCGCCGCCGGGGTGGCGATTTTGAGCGCCCTGCCCGCGCTGGATACTCTCGTGTTCGGGGCGGAGACGCCGGACACGGCGCCCCTCATCCGCACCGCCGGGGCCCTGCGTTCGGAGGCGTTCTCCGCCGCCCTGGCCCGCAGCCTCGCGGGGGGCGCGCCCTTCGCCGCCGCCCGGGCCGCCGCCGCCGAAGAAGTCTGCCCCGGGGCGGGGGCGGTGCTGGCGGGCCCCAACAACAACCTGGGCGTGGAGTACTGCAAGGCCCTCGCCGCCCAAAACAGCCATCTTTCGCCGCGGGCCCTGCCCCGCAGGGGCGCGGCCCACGGCGAGGCGGAACCCGGCGCCGGGGGCTTTGCCAGCGCCTCCAGCCTGCGCACCCTCTGGCGAAAAGGGGGCGCGGCGGCGCTGGAGGGCTATGTGCCCGACGCTGCCCTGGCCCTTTATAAAGAGGCCGAAGCCTCCGGGGCCGACCTGGACGAAAAAGCCTGGGGGGTGGCCCTGCTCTCCCGCCTGCGGGGGATGGACGCCGCCGCCATTGCCCGCACCCGGGGCACCGCCGAGGGGCTGGAACACCTGCTGGAGAACGCCGTGCGCGCCGCCGCAGACCTGCCGGGCCTTTACGACTCGATGAAGTCCAAGCGCTACGCCCACGCCCGGCTGCGCCGCTATGTGCTGGCGGCGGCCCTGGGCTACACCGGCGAACTGCCCGCCCTGCCGCCCTATGTTCATGTGCTGGCGGCGAACGAGCGGGGCCTCGCCCTTTTGCAGGGGGCAAAAAAGCCCGCCGGGGCGTCCCTTGCCCGCCTTGGCCGGGAAAACGAGGCCTGCCGGGCGGCGGCCGCCGCCCACGCCACCGCTGCGGACCTGGCCGCCCTCTGCCGCCGCGCCCCCGGCCCCATGGGCGGCTGCTACACCGAAAAACCCCTGCTGATTCGGTGAAACGAACGAGAATCGTCAAAAATTAGTCAAAGTTTTAAGCGAAACAGAAAACTTTTGCACTTTCGGATTTTTAACAAAAATTCCATTGCCGTTTTTGGGGTGCGGAAGTATAATGGCTACAATGGGTGCAAATGGCAAACTTTTTTCAGCGCCGCCTCCGGCGCGGGGTTTGCCCCCGAACATCAAGAGAGGATTGGTGAAAGCGTATGACAACGAACAAGCACGTTCTGACCTGGCTGGACGAAATGGTCGCCCTGGTGAAACCCGACAAGGTCGTGTGGATCGACGGCAGCGAGGAGCAGCTCACCGCTCTGCGTGAAGAGAGCTTCAGGACCGGCGAAATGGTGTCCCTGAATGAGGAACTGCTGCCCGGCTGTGTGCTGCATCACACCGCGGTGAACGACGTTGCCCGCGTGGAGGGCCGCACCTACATCTGCACCAAGAAGCGTGAGGACGCCGCCCCCATCAACAACTGGATGGAGACCAGCGAGATGAAGGCCAAGCTGATCCCCATGTACGACGGCTGCATGAAGGGCCGCACCATGTACGTCCTGCCCTACTGCATGGGCCCCATCGGCAGCCCCTTCAGCAAGGTGGGCATTGAGCTGACCGACTCCATCTACGTGGTCATGAACATGGACATCATGACCCGCATGGGCAAGCAGGCGCTGGACCAGCTGGGCGATTCCAACGACTTCGTCCGCGGCCTGCACTCCAAGGCCAAGATGGAAGAGGAGAACCGCTACATCGTGCAGTTCCCCGAAGAGAACACCATCTGGTCCATCAACTCCGGCTACGGCGGCAATGTGCTGCTGGGCAAGAAGTGCTTCGCGCTGCGCATCGCCAGCTATCAGGGCCTGAAGGAAGGCTGGATGGCCGAGCATATGCTCATCCTGGGCATCGAGGACCCCACCGGCCATGTGGAGTACATCACCGCCGCCTTCCCCTCCGCCTGCGGCAAGACCAACCTGGCCATGCTGATCCCGCCCGAAGTTTACGCCAAGCAGGGCTACAAGGTCTGGACCGTCGGCGACGACATCGCCTGGATGCACATCGGTGAGGACGGCCGCCTCTACGCCATCAACCCCGAGAACGGCTTCTTCGGCGTGGCCCCCGGCACCAACGAGAAGTCCAACCCCAACGCCCTGCACACCACCATGAAGAACACCATCTTCACCAACGTTGCCCACAACCTGGACAACAACACCGTGTGGTGGGAAGGCCTGGACAAGAATCCTCCCGAGAACGCCGAGGAGTGGACCGGCAAGAAGGTCAACGGCAAGGAGTGGGTGGCCCAGGGCAACAAGCTGGCCCATCCCAACAGCCGCTTCACCGCTCCCGCTGTGAACTGCCCCTGCCTGAGCAAGGAGTTCAACAACCCCAACGGCGTGCCCGTCACCGCCATGGTGTTCGGCGGCCGCCGCGCCAAGACCGCTCCGCTGGTGTTCCAGAGCTTTGACTGGAACCACGGCGTGTATGTGGGCAGCGCAATGGCCTCCGAGACCACCGCTGCCGCCGCCGGCGCCGTGGGCGTGGTGCGCCGCGATCCCATGGCCATGCGTCCCTTCACCGGCTACAACATGGGCGACTACTTCGGCCACTGGATCGAGATGGGCAAGAAGCTGGGCGACAAGGCCCCCAAGATCTTCCACGTCAACTGGTTCCGCACCGATGACGAAGGCCACTTCATCTGGCCCGGCTTCGGCGACAACATGCGCGTGCTGATGTGGATGCTGAAGCGCTGCAAGGGCGAAGTGGAGGCCGTGGAGACCCCCATCGGCTACCTGCCCAAGGCCGAGGACATCGACATCACCGGCCTGGAGGACGTCACTCTGGACACCGTCAAGGGTCTGCTGAGCGTGGACAAGGACCTGTGGCTGGAGGACTGCGACGGCGTCGAGGCCCTCTACGACGAGATCGGCGAGCGCGTTCCCGCTGAGCTGCGCGCCCAGCTGGCCGCCCTGCGCGAGCGTCTTTCCAAGTAAACCAACCCCCTGCTGAGCAAGCTGTGGCCCCCGGGAGACCGGGGGCCATTTTTGAGGTGAAAAAAAGGGGACAAAGAGGGGAGAAAGTCAATGAACGAACAGCGTGTGCAGACCAGCGAAGCGCTGCGGGTGGGCCTTGTGCTGGCGCTGGCGGGCGGCTATCTGGACGCCTACACCTACCTGTGCCGGGGCGGGGTGTTCGCCAACGCCGAGACCGGCAACATGGTGCTGCTGGGCGTGAAGCTGGCGGCGGGCGACTGGGCCGCCGCGGCAAAGTATCTGCCGCCCATCTTCGCCTTCTTCCTGGGCGTGCTGGCGGCGGAGGCCATCCGCCGCAGGGGCAAGGCGGCCCCGGCGGCAAAGCTGCACTGGCGGCAGTGGGTGCTGGCGCTGGAGATCGGCGTGCTGGCCGCCGCGGCCTTCGCGCCCCTGGGCGGCGCGTGGGACATGGCGGTGAACTGGGCGGTGAGCTTCGTCTGCGCCTTGCAGGTGGAGAGCTTCCGCCGGGTGCACGGCAAGGCCTACGCCACCACCATGTGCACCGGCAACCTGCGCAGCGGCACCGAGCTGCTCTATCAGTACTTCCAGACCCGCGACCGGGGCATTTTGCGCTCCAGCCTGCGGTATTATCAGGTCATCGTGGCCTTCATCGCCGGCGCGGCGGTGAGCGCGGTGCTGGCCGGGCCTTTGGGCCAGTGGTCGGTGCTGGCGGCCTGCGGCCTGCTGGCGGTGGTGCTGGTGGTCCTGAGCCGGGCCGAAGTGACCAGCCGGGAATGAACGAAGGAAAAAGCGCCTGCTTCGGCTTTGACCGGGGCGGGCGCTTTTTTGTGCTCATATTTTTCCGTCCGCTCCGAATAGACTGTACCCAAAGGGGGCGGCGGGCATGGAGCAGTTTATTGTGGACGTGATGGAGGACTTCGGCTATCCGGGCATGGCCCTGCTCATCGCGGTGGAAAACCTCTTCCCGCCCATCCCCTCGGAGGTCATCCTAACCTTCGGCGGCTTTCTCACCACCCGCACCGCGCTGGATGTGTGGTGGGTGGTGGCCTGGGCCACCCTGGGGGCGGTGGCGGGGGCGCTGGCCCTCTACGGCGTGGGCCGGGCCCTGGGCGGCGAGCGGATGCGCGCGCTGCTGGCGGGGCCCTGGGGCAAACGGCTGGGCTTTGACGCCGAAGCCGCCGCCCGTGCCGCCGCCTGGTTCGAGAAAAAAGGCGCGAAAACGGTGCTCTTGTGCCGCTGCGTGCCCATTCTGCGCAGCCTCATCTCCATCCCGGCGGGCATGGCCCGGATGAATCTGGTGCGCTTTCTGCTCTACACCACGGCGGGCAGTTTTGTGTGGAATGCCGCTCTGGTGCATCTTGGCGCGGCGGCGGGGGAGGGCTGGGCGCTGCTGGCCCGCCGCTTCGCAAACGCCTCCGGCGCGGTGCGCTGGCTGTTGGCGGCAGCGGCGGCGCTGGCCATCCTCTGGCGGCTGGCCCGGAAGAAAGACAAAAAAAGTGCTGCCCCTTGAAGGGACAGCACTTTTTTCTTTGCTTACGCCAGCGGCTTGGTCTTTTCTGCCAGCCAGGCCGCCTCGGCGGCGGAGAGGTGCGGAGTCAGCTTCTCCCGCACCATCTGGTGGAAGGCGTTCAGCCATTCCTTCTCGTCCGCGTCCAGCAGCTCAGGCCGCACGGGGGTCAGGTCGATGGGGCAGTAGGTGATGGGCTCAAAGCCCAGGAACTGGCCGTACTGGTTCTTCACCCGCGCGCAGCACAGCAGCTCGTTCTCGATGCGGATGCCCACCTCGCCCTCTTCGTAGATGCCGGGCTCGTCGGTGACGATCATGCCGGGCTTGAACACCGTGTGGTTGGTGATGCGCAGGTTCTGGGGGCCTTCGTGCACGCCGCCCACAAAGCCCACGCCGTGGCCGGTGCCGCAGCGGTAGTCGATGCCGTGGGCCCACACCGGGGCGCGGGCGATCACATCCAGGTTGCCGCCGGTGCAGGTGTTCAGGAACTGGAGCTTGGCCATGTCGATGTGGCTCTTGAGCACGTAGGTGTAGTAGGTGCGCTCGTTGTCGGTCAGCTCGCCCAGGGTGTAGGTGCGGGTGATGTCGGTGGTGCCGTCCAGATACTGGCCGCCGCAGTCCACCAGCAAAAAGCCCTTGGGGGCCAGAGTGGCGCAGTTGCCGGGGGTGGCGTGGTAGTGCATCATGGCGGCGTTGGCGCCGTAGGCGGCGATGGTGTCGAAGCTCACGCCGATGTTCAGTGCCTGCTCGCCGCGCAGGGCCATCAGCTTTTCGTCCACGTCCACCTCGGTCACGGCCTCGCCCGCGGCCATCTTCTCTTCCAGCCACATCTGGAACTTCACCATGGCCACGCCGTCCTTCACGTGGACCTTCTTCAGGTTCTCGATCTCCACGGGGTTCTTGACGGCCTTCAGCGCCTGGATGGGGTCCTCGCCCGCCTTCAGGGTGAATACGGGGTTGCCCTTGAGGGCGGAGTACACCGCCCAGTTGGTGCCCGCTTCGTCCACCAGCACCGTCTGGTCGTGGTGGTAGCCGGTGAGCGCGCCCAGCAGATGGTCGTAGTCGGTGACCCGCACGCCCTGGCGGCCCAGCGCCTCCACGGCCTCGGCAGGCAGGCGTGCGGTGTTGATGAAGAGGATGGCGTCATCCGGGGTGACGAAGCAGTAGGCCAGGGCGAAGGGGGTGTTGTCCAGGTCGTTGGCCCGCAGGTTCAAAAGCCAGGCCACGCTGTCCAGCCGGCAGACGACCATGGCGCCCGCCTCCTGCTTTGCCAGTTCCGCCCGCAGGTCGGCCAGCTTGTCGGCGGTGCTGCGCCCGGCGTATGCTTCGTCCAGCAGGAACGCCTCGCTGGCGGGCACGGCGGGCCGGTCGGGCCAGTTGCCCTCCACCAGGTCCACGCTCTTGACGGACGCGCCCTTCTTGGCCAGGGCCGCCTGCAGCTCCTTCATGGTGGAGGTGGCGGTGACCATGCCGTCCACCGCCAGCACCTGGCCCTCGCCCAGCGCGTCGGTCAGGTACTCCGGCAGGGTGGGCACGCCTTCCACGCCCATCTTCTGCAGCACGATCTCGCTGCCCTCCAGCTGATGGGCGGCCTGCACGAAGTAGCGGCCGTCCACCCACAGGGCACTGGCGGTCTCGGTGACCACCAGATTGCCCACGCTGCCGGTGAAGCCGGAGAAGTAGCGCCGGGCGGACCAGTGGGCGGGCAGATACTCGCTGATGTGGGGGTCGGAGGAGGGGATGAGGCAGGCATTGGCGCCGGCGGCCTTCATGGCGGCGCGCAGCAGCGCGGTCTTTTCATTGGTGGAGAGCATAAACGCAAAACCTCGATTCTCAAAAAATGCATGGGCAAACGCCCTTCGAGCCAAAATGACTGTTCCTATTGTAGCACGTTGAAGTCCGCTTGTTAAGCCCCACCTGCGGCGCGGGTGTTGACAAAACGGGTATAATAAAAGGTAGAGCGCAAGCGCCCGCAGCGCCTTTTTCACGGTGCCGCGGGCCTTTTCCCTGATGGATAAAAAGAGAGGTAACACCATGACCAAAATTGATATTTTTTCCGGCTTTCTGGGCGCCGGCAAGACCACCCTTATCAAAAAACTCATCAGCGAGGCCTACGCCGGCCAGAAGCTGGTGCTCATTGAAAACGAGTTCGGCGAGATCGGCATCGACGGCGGCTTTCTGAAGGACGCCGGCATCGAGATCACCGAGATGAACTCCGGCTGCATCTGCTGCAGCCTGGTGGGCGACTTCCGCGAGGCGCTGAAAAAGGTCATCGACCAGTTCGCCCCCGACCGCATCCTCATCGAGCCCTCCGGCGTGGGCAAGCTCAGCGACGTGACCCGCGCCGTGGCCGCTGTGGCCGACGAGCGGGACGTGAAGCTGAACTGCTTTGCCACCGTGGCGGACGTGAACAAGGTCAAGATGTACATGAAGAACTTCGGCGAGTTCTACAACGACCAGGTCTCCCACGCCAACGCCGTCATCCTCAGCCGCACCGGCTCTGCCAGCGAGCAGAAGGTGGCCGACGCGGTGGCGCTGCTGCGCACCGTCAACCCCGACGCGGTCATCATCACCACCGACTGGGCCCAGCTGTCCGGCGCGCAGATCCTGGCAGCCATCGAGGAAGGGCAGGACTTTGTGGCGAAGCTGCTGGCCCAGACCCTGGCCGAGCATGACCATGAGCACGAGCACGAGCATCATCACGACCATGACCATGATGACCGTTGTGAGTGCGGCCATGACCACGACCATGACCATGATGAGCATTGCGAGTGCGGCCACGACCACGAGCATGAGCATCATCACGACCATGACCACGACGAACATTGCGGCTGCGGCCATGACCATGACCACGAGCACCACCACGACCACGATGAGCACTGCTCCTGCGGCCATGACCATCACCATCATCACGCCGACGAGGTGTTCTCCAGCTTTGGCCGGGAGACCGCCCGCAAGTTCACCGCTGATGAGGTGAAGGCCGCCCTGGCCGCCCTGGACACCGGCAAGTACGGCACCATCCTGCGGGCCAAGGGCATCCTGCCCGGCGAGGGCGAGTGGATCCACTTCGACTATGTGCCCGGCGAGGCGGACGTGCGCACCGGCGCTGCCGACGTGACCGGCCGGCTGTGCGTCATCGGCGCAAAGCTCAACGAGCCGGCGCTGGAGCTCATCTTCCATCTGGCGTAAAGGAGAGAACAAAATGGCAGCGACTGAGATCCCGGTCTATCTGTTCCTGGGCCAGCTGGAAAGCGGCAAGACCACCTTCATCCAGGAGACCATGAACGACCCCAAGTTCGACAGCGGCGACAAGACCCTGCTGCTGATCTGCGAGGAGGGCGAGGTGGAGTACCGCCCCGAGGAGTTCGCCTTCGGCGGCGTCACGGTGGACACCATCGACTCCCAGGCGGACCTGACCCCCGACGTTCTGGAAGAGAAGGCGAAGAAGAGCGGCGCCGGCCGCGTGCTCATCGAGTACAACGGCATGTGGCCCCTCTCCGCGCTGATGGAGGCGCTTCCGCCTCACTGGCTGGTCTACCAGACCATCTGCACCGCCGACGGCACCACCTTCCGCACCTACTTTGAGAACATGCGCCAGCTGATGCTGGAAAAATTCGCCGCCAGCGAGCTGCTGGTGGTCAACCGGGCCGAGGCGGTCAGCTCCTCCGACGACCGGGACTACATCCACAAGGCGGTGCGTCAGGCCAGCCGCCGGTGCGACATCGCCTATGAGTATTCCGACGGCAGCGTGGAGTACGACGACCTGCCCGACGAACTGCCCTTCGACATCGAAGCCGACGTCATCGACATCGGCGACGAGGATTTCGGCATCTGGTATCTGGACGCCTCCGAGGACCCGGACAAGTACAACGGCAAGACCGTGCGCTTCACCGCCCAGGTCTGCCAGACCCCCCGGGTGGGCCAGGGCCAGTTCGTGCCCGGGCGCTTCGCCATGACCTGCTGCGTGCAGGACATCCAGTTCGTGGGCTTCCCCTGCAAATACGACGAGGCCAAAAAGCTGGCCCAGCGCAGCTGGATCAAACTCACCGCCAAGGTGCGGGTGCAGTTCCACCCGCTGTTCGGCGGCAAGGGCCCGGTGCTCACCGCCCTGGAGGTGGAGCCGGCGAAGCCCCTGGAACAGGATTACGTCACCTTCAGCTGAGTTTTCGGCGCTGATCGTGCAAATGAAGTGTTTTCGCCCCGCGGGCAATTTTGCCTGCGGGACGCTTTATTTTTGTGGATTATGTACAAAAATATGCAAATATGTACTACATAAATCGTCTACTATTGTCATAGAGGCTCCAAAAAAGAGGGCGCATTAAGTGCAAAGTTACAAAAAAAGCCGGACGGGGAAGTTTTATGCTGAAAAAGGGCGGGGGGTATGATATAGTAAAGTAAACAAGGGGATACTGCCCCCTTCTGCCAAAAAATAGCCTGTGGCAGGGCGGAAAGGACGGATCAACAGTGGAAACAGTAAAGCTGTTCGACGCAGAATGGAACCTGATGGAGATCGTGTGGGAGACAGCCCCCACCACGGCGAGCCGCATTGCCGGCATCGCCGGCCAGCGGTTCGGCTGGGCGAAAAACACCACCTACACGGTGCTCAAGCGGCTGATCAGCAAGGGCGTTCTGGAGCGCAGCGGGACCGACTTTACGGTGACGCCGCTGGTGACCCGCCGCCAGATGCAGCTTGTAGAGCTGAACAACCTGGTCGAAAAGCGGTTTGGCGGCAGCGAGGCGGAGATGCTGGAGGTGCTGTGCCGCGACGGCTGCCCCGCCCCCGCGCACCGGCAGGCGCTGGTGCAGGTGCTGGAGGAATTGCGCTGAGCAAGGCGCATCGCGAAGAGAAGGGGCCGGCCCCGAAAGGCCGGCCCCTTCTCTTCGCCCGGTTTCGGTTGAAAGGGACGGCGGGCCGTGGTATACTAACACCATAGCGCTTTTTGGCGGCCCCCGCGCGGGGGCATGCAGAGGGAGGAAAACATGGGATTCATTCGCCGCTTTTTGTCCATTGGCTTAGGGCTTGCCGCGGGGGCCTTTGCCGTGAAGCTGCTGCGGGATTACAACAACGACGGCCACATCGAGGGCGAGTATGTGGAAGTGCCCCTGACCGAGGGCGACGACGCCGCCCCCGCCGAAGAGGAAGAGCCTTACCACGCGTCCCAAAAGCCGGACCGGGGCCCCAACCCCAACCCGGTGGACCTGGGCGCGGCGGAAAAGCCCCTCACCGAGGACGGCAAGCTGGACGCCACCCGCATCGCCTGTGCCGAGGACTTCGGCGACTGGGACGACCTGGGCTGCCAGGGCTGAGCACAAAGCAAAAAAGGACCCGACGGGCGGTGGATGCGCAGATGCTCTGGCTTCCGGCGCGCTGTCTTACGAAAGATGGGAGGCTTTGGCAGTGGAGCGAACCGCTGTCAGCAGCATGATCGGCTGCTGTGGGCTAGACTGCGAAAAATGCGACGCATACATTGCGACGATCAACGACGACCAGGCCCTGCGTGAGAAAACGGCAAAATTGTGGAGCGAGTTGAACAATGCGCCCATTCTGCCCGAGCACATCAACTGTGCCGGATGCCGTGCCGACGGGGTCAAAACCGTGTTTTGCGAGAGCCTGTGCGAAATACGCAAATGCGCGCGCAGCAGAAACGTTGCCACCTGCGGCGATTGTGCTGAATGGAGAAACTGCCCCACGGTTGGAGCGATCATTGCAAACTCCCCGGCCGCCCTGCGGAATCTGGAGCATTGAAGCAAAAGAAAAATCAGCCGAAAAAACAAAAAGCGGTGCACCCTCACTTTGGGGGTGCACCGCTTTTTTAAATTGGTTTCACAGTTTGGAATAGCCGAAGCTGTTCACCAGCGCGTCCAGCTTGATGCCCTGCTTGCAGTAGGGGCAGTCCTTGAACTCGTAGCTGGCGTAGCCGGGCAGGTCGGCGGGGGAGAAGATGGACTGGATGTCCAGCCCGTCGATGGACTTCATGGTGCTGTACACCGCGGCCACGCCCTGCACGATGCCGCCGTAGTACTGCACGCACTCCACGCTCTTGTTGATGGTCTTGCCGGTGGCCACCGAGGCCATCAGGATGAGAACGTGCTTGCCGTTCAGCATGGGCTGGAGGTTGTCGCGGAAGAGCAGCTGGCTGTTGGAGTTGTACTCCGGGCGGATGACATAGATGGACTGGTGGGCGTTGATGGAGGCGAGGCCGCTTTTGGTCAGCTCCCGGGCAAGGCATGCGCCGATGACCTGGGTGCCGTCCAGGCAGACGATGGTGTCGATGACGGTGCTGGTGACGTACTTCTGGGCCAGCTCTCTGGCCACCGCCTCCGCGTCGCTCAGGCGGGTCTTGAGGGTGGTGATGTCGATGTAGTAGTTGATGTGGCTGTGGTTGGTGGCAAAGTGCCCCTGGGCCACCTTCAGCGCCACCGCGCCGCTGCGGGAATAGACCTTCTGCATACGCTGTTCCATAAAGCATCCTCCATGCTCAAAGGCGTCTTGCCCTGCCCGGACAAAACGCCTTTTTTTTAGAATACTATATTTCCGGCCTGAAAACAAGACGAACTGTTAAAAATTTATTGTACAAAATCACCGTGAAAAGCGCAAAAAAACAGGGCCCCGAAGGGACCCTGTTTTTTAAAGCTTATTTCGCGTATTCCACCGCGCGGCTCTCGCGGATGACGTTCACCTTGATCTGACCGGGATAGTCCAGTTCTTCCTCGATCTTCTTGGTGATGGCCCGGGCCAGGAGCACCAGATGGTCGTCGTCCACCGCGTCGGGCTTCACCATGATGCGGACTTCGCGGCCCGCCTGCACGGCGAAGGCGGTCTCCACGCCCTCGAAGCTGCAGCTCAGCTCTTCCAGGTTTTCCAGCCGCTTGATGTAGCTTTCCAGGTTCTCGCGGCGGGCGCCCGGGCGGGCGGCGCTGATGGCGTCGGCGGCCATCACGATGAAGGCCAGCGGGGTCTTGGGCTCCACGTCGCCGTGGTGGGCCTCAATGGCATGGATGATGGCCGGGTTCTCTTTGTACTTGCGGGCGATCTCCACGCCGATCTGGATGTGGCTGCCCTCGATCTCGTGGTCCAGGGCCTTGCCGATGTCGTGCAGCAGGCCGGCGCGGCGGGCCTGGGTCACGTTCACGCCCATCTCGGCGGCCAGCAGGCCGGAGAGATAGGCCACTTCCAGCGAGTGGTTCAGCACGTTCTGGCCAAAGCTGGTGCGGAACTTCAGCCGGCCCAGCAGCTTCACGATGTCGGGGTGGATGCCGTGCAGGCCCACCTCCATCACCGCGCGCTCGCCTTCCCGCTTCATGCTCAGTTCCAGCTCGCGGCGGCACTTCTCCACCGTCTCCTCGATGCGGGCGGGGTGGATGCGGCCGTCGGTGATGAGGCGCTCCAGCGTCATGCGGGCCACCTCGCGGCGGGCCTGATCGAAGCTGGACAGGGTGATGGCCTCGGGGGTGTCGTCGATGATGAGGTCCACGCCGGTGGCGGTCTCCAGGGCGCGGATGTTGCGGCCCTCACGGCCGATGATGCGGCCCTTCATTTCGTCGTTGGGCAGGGGCACAACGCTCACGGTGGCCTCGCTGGAATGGTCGGCGGCGCAGCGGGCGATGGCCTGACCGATGAGCTCCCGGGCCATGGCGTCGCACTGGTCCTTGAGGTTTGCCTCGTAGGCGGCCACGCGCATGGCCTTCTCGTGGGTCAGGTCCTGGTCCAGACGGTTCAAAAGCAGCTGCTTCGCATCCTCCTGGGTCAGGCCGGCGATGGTCTCCAGCTTTTCCAGCTGGCGGAGTTTCAGCTGTTCCAGTTCGTCCAGCTTGGCTTCCACCAGTTCCGAGCGCTGGCGCTGTTCCTCTTCCTTCTGCTCCAGGGCGGCCACGCGCTTGTCCAGCGCTTCCTCCTTCTGGTCCAGACGGCGCTCCTGGCGGGACAGCTCGCTGCGGCGCTCCTTGATCTCCTTGTCGGCCTCGGTCTTCATGCGAAGGGCTTCGTCCTTGGCCTCGATCACGGTCTCCTTGCGTTTCTGTTCGGCGGCCTTGATGGCGTCGTTCACGATGCGCTTGGCTTCCTCTTCAGCACTGCCAAGCTTTGCCTCTGCGGTCTTGCGGCGGTAGGCAGAACCCGCAAAAAAACAGACAAACCCGGAAACGACAGCTGCAACGACCGCCACCACAAAAGTGATAATAGGTGGCAATTGTTTCAACTCCTCAAGATAAAATGGGTATCTGAGATAACCGCCGTTCTGGGCTTGCCTGTTTGTTTCAAAAAGGGCAAAACAAGGCCTTTATTTATAATTGACAATGAGCATACCAAAAAGACCCTTGAGGGGCCCTGTCATATAAATCGCACAGCGCCGGCCCTGCATGGATTTGGGCCCAGCGGCAGATCATCAAATATACTACTACATTATTTTAATGAACAGTTTACAAATTGTCAAGAAATATTGACAGCAGGCCAAAAGAAGTATATCATTAGGGCACAGTCTTATCCCGCAAAGTGTCGAAGCGGACACGGGCGGGCAAAGGCACGCATCAGAGAGAGCCGCCGCCCGGTTTCGGGGCGCGCTGCAAGCGGCTTTGCGCGCATTGCCATGCCTACCACCGCCGAGCGCGGGGGCGAACCCCCGCCGGGCCGGGCCCGTTACAGCCCAAACGAGTGGCGCTTTTGGCGCAATTCGGGTGGAACCGTGGAGCACGATGCTTCATCCCGTATGTTTTGCAACGGGGTGGGGCGTTTTTTCGTTTACAGGAGGTTTTGAGAACATGATCAATGTGGAACTGAAAGGGGACGTTCGCCAGTTCGAGGCGGGCGTGTCCGCGGCCGACGTGGCCAAGAGCATCGGCATGGGCCTCTACAAGAGCGCCTGCGCCGCCAAGGTGAACGGCGAGGTGTGCGACCTGCGCACCGTTCTGAACGAGGACTGCACCCTGGAGATCCTCACCTTTGAGGACGAGGGCGGCAAGCATGCCTTCTGGCACACCGCGGCCCATGTGATGGCCCAGGCGGTGCAGCATCTGTTCCCCGGCGCCCACTTCGGCATCGGCCCCGCGCTGGAGAACGGCTGGTACTACGACATCAAGGCCGACCGGCCCCTGACCACCGGCGACTTTGAGGCCATCGAAGCCGAGATGAAGAAGATCGTCAAAGAGGACCTGCCCCTGGAAAAGCGGGTCATCACCGTGGAGGAGGGCCGCGAGATCTTCGCCGGCCAGACCTACAAGCTGGAGCTGCTGGAAGAGTACGCCGCCAAGGGCTGGGAGCTCACCGTCTACAAGCAGGGCGACTTCACCGACCTGTGCGCCGGCCCCCACCTGATGAGCACCGGCGCCATCAAGGCCGTGAAGCTGACCAAGGTGGCCGCCGCCTACTGGCGCGGCGACGCCACCCGCGACAGCCTGGACCGCCTCTACGGCATCGCCTTCCCCAAGGCCAGCAGCCTGGAGGAGTACCTTAAGCTGATGGAAGAGGCCGCCAAGCGCGACCATCGGCGTCTGGGCAAAGAGCTGGAGCTGTTCACCCTGCTGGAAGAGGGCCCCGGCTTCCCCTTCTTCCTGCCCAAGGGCATGGTGCTGAAGAACACCCTCATCGACTTCTGGCGGCAGATCCATCGTGAGGCCGGCTACCAGGAGATCAGCACCCCCATGATGCTCAACCGCAGCCTGTGGGAGCGCAGCGGCCACTGGGATCACTACAAGAACAACATGTACACCACCGTCATCGACGACACCGACTTTGCCATCAAGCCGATGAACTGCCCCGGCGGCATGCTGGTGTACCAGACCCAGCCCCGCAGCTACCGCGACCTGCCCCTGCGCATGGGCGAGCTGGGCCTTGTGCACCGGCACGAGCTGTCCGGCGCGCTGCACGGCCTGATGCGTGTGCGCTGCTTCACCCAGGACGACGCCCACATCTTCATGACCCCCGACCAGATCAAGGACGAGATCAAGGGCGTCGTGCAGCTCATCGACAAGGTTTACAGCCTGTTCGGCTTTGAGTATCACATCGAGCTGTCCACCATGCCGGAAGACCACATGGGCAGCGAGGAGGACTGGGCCCGTGCCACCGACGGCCTGCGCAGCGCCATCGAGGAGCTGGGCCGCGAGTACACCGTGAACGAGGGCGACGGCGCCTTCTACGGCCCCAAGCTGGACTTCCATCTGGTGGACGCCATCGGCCGCACCTGGCAGTGCGGCACCATCCAGCTGGACATGCAGCTGCCCGAGCGCTTTGAGCTGGAGTACACCGGCGAGGATGGCCAGAAGCACCGCCCGGTGATGATCCACCGCGTGGTGTTCGGCAGCATCGAGCGCTTCATCGGCATCCTCATCGAGCACTTCGCCGGCGCGTTCCCCACCTGGCTGGCCCCGGTGCAGGCGATGATCATCCCCATCACCGACCGTCAGCACGAGTACGCCAAGGAGCTGGAGAAGAAGCTGAACGCCGCCGGCATCCGTGTGGAGAGCGACTTGCGCAGCGAGAAGATGGGCTACAAGATCCGCGAGGCCCAGCTGAAGAAGATCCCCTACATGCTGGTGGTGGGCGACAAGGAGATGGAGGACGGCACCGTGGCCGTCCGCGCCCGCAAGGAGGAGAAGGGCGGCACCATGACCGTGGACGCCTTCCTGGCCGCCATCCGCGCCGAGATCGATTCCAAGGAGCGGTAATTTTTCACTGAACAAAGCGCACCGTTTCCCCAAAAGGGAGACGGTGCGTTTTTCTGCCTTGCTCCCGCAGGGCGGGCGGGGTATAATAAAGACAAATATGACCGCCCGCAAAGGGAAAGGGGGAGCACGCGTATGAAACTTTCGTTCCTGGGCGCCGCCCACGAGGTGACCGGCAGCTGTTACCTGCTGCAGACCGGCGGCTTCAACCTGATGGTGGACTGCGGCATGGAGCAGGGCCGCGACATCTACGAGAACCAGCCCCTGCCCCTGGCCCCCGGCCAGGTGGACTGCATGCTGCTGACCCACGCCCACATCGACCACTCCGGGCGCATCCCCCTGATGGTGAAGAACGGCTACAAAGGGCCGGTCTTCACCACCGGGGCCACCGCCGAGCTGTGCGGCATCATGCTGCGCGACTCCGCCCACATCCAGGAGTTCGAGGCCGAGTGGCGCAACCGCAAGGCCAAGCGCTCCGGCGGAGAGGAGTATCAGCCCCTCTACACCATGCAGGACGCCGAGACCGCCCTGGCCCTGTTCCATGAGGTGGACTACGGCGAGACGGTGGAGGTGGGGCCGAACATCCGCGCCCGCTTCACCGACGTGGGCCATCTTCTGGGCTCCGCCTCCATCGAAGTGTGGGTCACCGAAGGGGCCGAGACCCGCAAGGTCGTCTTTTCCGGCGACATCGGCAACACCCGCCAGCCCCTTCTGCGGGACCCCCAGCCCATCAAAGAGGCGGACTATGTGGTGATGGAGTCCACCTACGGCGACCGCAGCCACGGCCCCCGGCCGGACTATGTGCCCGCCCTGGCCGCCGTCCTGCAGGACACCTTTGACCGGGGCGGCAATCTGGTCATCCCCAGCTTCGCCGTGGGCCGCACCCAGGAGATGCTCTATTTTCTGCGGCAGATCAAAGAACAGAATCTGGTGAAGGGCCACGAGAACTTCACGGTGTATGTGGACAGCCCCATGGCCGTGGAGGCCACCCAGGTGTTCAAGACCAGCTGGGCCGAGTGCTACGACGAGGAGGCCCGCACCCTGGTGATGCAGGGGGTGAACCCCATCAACTTCCGGGGGCTCAAGCTCTCCTTGAGCAGCGACGACTCCAAGGCCATCAACTTTGACTCCGAGCCCAAGGTCATCCTGTCCGCCAGCGGCATGTGCGAAGCCGGGCGCATCCGCCACCATCTGAAACACAACCTCTGGCGGCCGGAGAGCACGGTGCTCTTTGTGGGCTACCAGTCGCCGGGCACTCTGGGTCGTGCGCTGGTGGAAGGCGCGAAGGAGGTCAAACTCTTCGGCGAGACCATCGAGGTGCGCTGCAAGGTGCAGGTGCTGGCGGGCGTGTCCGGCCACGCGGACAACGAGGGCCTGATGAACTGGGTGAAGAATTTTGAGTCGAAGCCCCGCACCGTCTTCGTCACCCACGGCGAGGACGAGGTGTGCGACATCTTCGCCAGCCGCCTGCGCTCGGAGCTGGGTCTGGCCGCCGCCGCGCCCTACAACGGCGCGGAGTATGACCTGCTCACCGGCAGCTGCCTTGTGGTGGGCAACACCCAGCGCATCGCCAAGGAGGAGGGCGGCGGCAAGAAGCGGGAGAACCCGGTGTTCCGCCGCCTGCTGGACGCCGGCCACCGCCTGCTGAACATCATCAAGGCCAAGGAAGGCCACACCAACAAGGAGCTGGCCCGCTTCGCCAGCCAGGTGGAAGCCCTCTGCGACAAGTGGCAGGACTAAAGCGACATAAAACGACAAAGCGGCAGACCCCAGCGGGGCCTGCCGCTTTTGATGTTCACGGTAAAAGTTCCGTGAGGATGCTGTTCTGCACCAGCATGCCTTCGGGCGTAAGGGTCAGACGGTCGCCGTCGAACATGGCGTAGCCCGCCGCCACACACCGGCGGATGAAGGCAAGGCGGCCTTCGTCAAAGGCAAGGCCGTACCGCTCCTTCAAAAGGGAGAGGCGCAGCCCTTCCGCAAGCCGCAGCCGCAGTATGATGTAGTCCGCTCCGGTGCATTCCCCCTCCGGCGCGGGGGCAGCCCCGGCCAGGAAGTCCGCCGTGCTGCGGCCAAAGGAGAAGCGCCTGCCCTCCATGCAGCTGGCCGCCGCGGGGCCAAGACCCAGATAGTCCCGGCAGTCCCAGTAGATGAGGTTGTGCCGCCCCTCAAAGCCGGGCTTGGCAAAGTTGCTTATCTCGTACTGGGCGTAGCCCGCTTTCGCCAGCTCCTCCACGGCATACAGGTAAAAATCCGCCGCCTCGTCCTCGCTTGGCAGGCCCGGCGGGGGATTTTTCCCGAAGGGCGTGCCCGGCTCGATTTTCAAGAGATAGGCCGAGATGTGGGTGGCACCTCCCTCCGCCAGCAGGGACAGGGTGCGGTCGAACTCCCCCCGCGTATAATGGGGCAGGGCCAGCATGATGTCGCCGGTGATGTTCTCAAAGCCCGCGGCCCTTGCCGCGGCCAGCGCCGCTTTGCTCTGGGCGGCGGTGTGGGGCCGGCCCAGCCGGGCGAGGCTCTCGTCGTCCGCCGTCTGCACCCCAAGGCTCAGCCGGTTCGCCCCGGCGGCGCGAAAGCCCGCCAGCTTTTTTTCGTCCACCGTTTCGGGGTTTGCCTCCAGCGTGACCTCCGCGCCGGGCAGCGGGTGGGCGGCCCTCACCAGCCGGGAGACTTGAGCGGGGGAGAGCAGGCTGGGGGTGCCGCCGCCAAAGTACAGCGTCTCGGGCCGCCCGGGGCACGTCGCCGCCATCCGGGCGATGAGAGCGTCCACATATTCGTCGGGCACCCCGCGGCTGGCCCCGGCGGAATAAAAATCGCAGTAGCGGCACTTGGCAAGGCAGTAGGGGATGTGCAGATACAGCCCGAAACCCACGGCGCACGCCTCCTTTACACAAAGCTTTCACAGGCCATTATAAATTATTTTGATTTTGTTTACAATTCCGGCGATATTCTGCGGTATAATAAGGCAAAAGGAGGAGAATCCCCATGAATGAACCATACGGACAGGGCTTTGAGCCCGAAAACAATACCTTTTACGCCAGCCAGGGGCCGGACGGCGTGTTCAGCACCAATGCCCGCTATGAGACGCTGGCGGAATACACCGCCAAGACCTTCGGCTGGATGTTCGCCGGCCTGACGGTCACCTTCCTGGTGGCGCTGGCGGGCTATGCCAGCGGCATCGGCATCCTGCTGCTGCGCAACTCCCTGCTGTTCTGGGGCCTGGCCATCGCCGAGATCGCGGTGGTGATGGTGATGAGCGCCCGCATCCACAAGATCGGCGTGGGCACCGCCCGGGGCATGTTCTTCCTCTACGCCGCCCTCAACGGTCTGGTGTTCAGCTGCTACTTCTACCTCTACCAGATGTTCGATCTGGTGCTGGCCTTCGGCGCCACCGCCCTCTACTTCGGCATCATGGCGGCCTACGGCTACCTTACCAAGCAGGACCTGTCCGGCTGGGCCAAACCCCTGATGTTCGGCCTCATCGCCATGCTCATCGTCAGCGTGTTCGGCATCTTCTTCGGCGGGGTGAACATCCTGCTGTGCTGCGTGGGCATCGTCATCTTCGCCTGCTACACCGCCTACGACACCCAGAAGATCAAGGCCGCCTACTTTGCCTACGCCGGCAACCCGGAACTGGCGAAAAAGGCCTCGGTGTTCTCGGCGCTGGAACTGTATCTGGACTTCATCAACCTGTTCCTCTATATCCTGCGCATCTTCTCCCGCAGCCGCGACTGATTTTTAAAACAGAAGGGCCGCCCCACAGGGGCGGCCCTTTTTTGTGTGTGTCAGTTCTCGTCCAGCTTGAGCACGGCGGTGAAGGCCTCGCTGGGCAGTTCCACGCTGCCCAGCTGGCGCATCTTCTTTTTGCCTTCCTTCTGCTTTTCCAGCAGCTTTTTCTTTCGGGTGATGTCGCCGCCGTAGCACTTGGCCAGCACGTCCTTGCGCATGGCCTTCACCGTCTCGCGGGCGATGACCTTGCCGCCGATGGCCGCCTGGATGGGAATTTCAAACATCTGGCGGGGAATGTTTTCCTTCAGCCGCTCGGCCAGCCGGCGGCCCTTGGCGTAGGCCTTGTCCGCGTGGACCACCATGCTCAGTGCGTCCACCATGTCGCCGTTCAGCAGCATGTCCAGCTTGACCAGCTTGCTCTCCTTGAAGCCTTTCATCTCGTAGTCGTAGCTGGCGTAGCCCCGGCTGCGGCTCTTGATGGCGTCGAAGAAGTCGTAGACGATCTCGCCCAGGGGCAGCTCATAGTGCAGGTCCACCCGCTCGGCGTCCAGATACTTCATGTCGATCATGGTGCCCCGCCGGTCCTGGCACAGGTCCATCAGGCTGCCCACATACTCGGTGGGGGTGTAGATGTGAGCGTCCACATAGGGCTCTTCCTGCTTGGCGATGCGGCCCGGGTCGGGGTAGTCCGACGGGTTCTCGATGGTGAGAACGGTGCCGTCGGTGAGGGTGAAGCGGTATTCCACGCTGGGGGCGGTGGTGATGAGGTCCAGATCGAACTCCCGCTCCAGCCGCTGGGTGATGATGTCCAGGTGCAAAAGGCCCAGGAAACCGCAGCGGAAGCCAAAGCCCAGCGCCGCGCTGGTCTCCGGCTCAAAGCTCAAAGACGCGTCGTTCAGCTGCAATTTTTCCAGCGCGTCCTTCAAATCGGGATACTTCGCGCCGTCCACGGTGTAGATGCCGCAGAACACCATCGGCGTCACTTTGCGGTAGCCGGGCAGGGGTTCGGGGGTGGGGTTCGACACCAGGGTCACGGTGTCGCCCACGCGGGTCTCCCGCACGTTCTTGATGCTGGCGGTGAGGTAGCCCACTTCGCCCGCCTCCAGATGGTCGCAGGGCATCAGGCTGGTGGCGCCCATGCGGCCCACCTCCACCAGGGTGAACTCCGCGCCGGTGGCCATCATCCGCACCGTGTCGCCGGGCTTCACCGTGCCCTCGAACACCCGGATATAGACGATGACGCCCTTGTAGCTGTCGTAGACGCTGTCGAAGATGAGGGCTTTGAGCGGCGCGGTCTCGTCCCCCTTGGGGGCGGGGATGTCGGTGATGACCTTTTCCAGCACGTCCTCGATGCCGATGCCCATCTTGGCGCTCACCCGGGGCGCGTCCATGCAGGGCAGGCCGATCACGTCCTCCACCTCTTTGGCCACCCGGTCCGGCTCGGAGCTGGGCAGGTCAATTTTGTTCAGGATGGGCACCAGTTCCAGGTCGTGCTCCAGCGCCAGATAGGTGTTGGCCAGCGTCTGCGCCTCCACGCCCTGGGTGGAGTCCACCACCAGCACCGCGCCCTCGCAGGCGGCAAGGCTGCGGCTCACCTCGTAGCCGAAGTCCACGTGGCCCGGGGTGTCGATGAGGTTGAACTCGTAGTGCTCGCCGCTGCGGGCGGTGTAGTCCAGCGTTACCGCCCGGGCCTTGATGGTGATGCCACGCTCCCGCTCCAGCTCCATGTTGTCCAGCAGCTGGTCCTCCATCTGGCGCTCATCCACGCTGTGGGTCTTTTCCAGAATGCGGTCGGCCAGGGTGCTCTTGCCGTGGTCGATGTGGGCGATGATGCAGAAATTGCGGATGTTCTTTTTCGACAAACAGGTCCCCTCCAAAAAACAGGTGTGAAGCCGGGCAGCCCCGGCGCTTATTTTAAATCACGTTGTAGCCCATGCCCGCCAGCAGGTCCAGGGCCTTCTGGCCCATGGCGTTGTCGCCGGTGCCGCACAGGTCTTTCAGCACGGTGATGGTGCTGGAAAGAAAGGCGGAGTGCAGCACCACCGCGTTGCTCACCACGCAGATGTTGGTGACTACGCCGCACAGGGCAATCTCCTCCGGCTCGCCGCCGCAGAGGGCGCGGGCCGCCTCGGGCAGCTCCATGCTGCCGAAGGTGGGCTTGTCCACAAAGGCGATGCTTTCATTGCCCGCCGTCTCAAATTCGGCCAGCCTGCCGTAAAGGTGCCAGCCCTCGCTGCCCTCGATGCAGTGGGGCACCGGCAGGAAACGGCCCTCCCGGGTGTCGAGGTAATCGGGGGCGTGGGTGTCCCGGGTGAAAATTACCTTCCAGCCGTCGGCCAGCGCCGCTTTCACCTTGTCGTGCAGAGGGCCTTCCAGCGCCTCCGCGCCGGGGTAGCCCAGCGCGCCGTCCACAAAGTCTTTCTGGTAGTCCACCACCACAAGCAGCTTGCTCATTTTCCTGCCCTCCGATGCGTCAGAATGAAGTCTGGTTCAGATAGTCCGCCAGCCCCACGGCCTCGCCGCCCTTGAGGTAGACCCGGGGCACCCGCAGCGCCAGCGCGCACATGATCTCGTAGGGGATGGTGCCCGCCTTGCGGGCCACATCTTCGATGGTGTCACAGCCCGGCGCACCGAAGATGCAGGCTTCGTCGCCGGCGTCCACGCCGTCCAGGTCGGTCACGTCCACCATCAGCTGGTCCATGCACACCCGGCCGATGACCGGGGCGCTCTGGCCGTGGATGCTGCACACCCCCTGATTGGTCAGGCTGCGGGGGTAGCCGTCGGCGTAGCCCACGCAGAGGGTAGCCACCCGGCGGGGGCCGGGTGCGGTGTAGAGCAGGCCGTAACTTAGCGACTGGCCCGCCTCGATGGTCTTGACCTGGCTCACCCGGGCCTTTAAGCGCAGCACCGGGCGCAGACCCTCAAAGTGCACCTCGTCGCTGGGGTCGCAGCCGTAGAGGATGATGCCCGGCCGCACCAGGTCCATGCCCCATTCCGGGTGCTCGGTGAGGGCGGCAGAGTTGCAGCAGTGAACGGTCTCGAGGGCGACGCCCCGGCCTTTCAGCGCCTCGGCCACCTTCACGAACCGGTCGTGCTGGCCGGCGGTGTAGGCGATGTCTTCGGGGGCGTGGCTGTCCGCCACGGCGAAGTGCTGGAACAGGCCCGTCACCTGGAGGCCCGGCAGGCCGCAGCAGCCCGCCAAAGCGGACACGCAGGCCTCGATGTGCTCTTCGCTGCGGGCGTCAAAGCCCAGCCGGCCCATGCCGGTGTCCACCTTCAGATGGGCCTTCACCCGGCCGCCCGCGGCCCGGGCGTTCTCGCTCAGCGCCTGGGCGTAGGCCCCGCTGAACACCGCCTGGGTCAGGTCGTTGCTGATGAGCTGGGCGGCATAGGCCGGGTCGGTGTGGCCCAGGATGAGGATGTGCCCCGTCACCCCGCCGGAGCGCAGGTGCAGCGCCTCGGCAAGGCAGCTCACCGCGAACCATTCGGCCCCGGCGGCCTGCAGCGTCTGGCACACCATGCCGTCGGCGTGGCCGTAGGCCCCGGCCTTCACCACCGCGCACACCTTGGCGGGGGCGGCGTGGGCCGCGATGAGCTTAAAGTTATGGGCGAGGGCGTCCAGGTCCACCTCGGCCCAGCAGTGCTTTTCAAACTCCAATGGTAACACCTCGCTTGCCGCCATCAGGCGGCGGAATGGCCCGCGCTCACCGGCGGGCTCTGCGGCCTTCGGTGCCGGGCAGGGGAGCCCAGCCGTCCAGGCCGGCATCCTGCAGGGCCCCCAGCATCTTCTGGCGGAAGGCCGGGTCCTTTTTGGCCATGGCCGCCACGTAATCTTTCATCTCCTGGCGGCGGGTGGCGCCGTCCGCGGGACAGGCGCTCTTCACCACAGGCAGGTCCAGCTCCCGCACCGCCCGGCGCACCTCGGCCTCGGTGGCCAGCACCATGGGCCGGATGAGATACAGCTCCTTGCGGGACAGCCAGGTCACCGGCGAAAAGCAGCCCAGCCGCCCCTCGCCCCAGAGGTTCATGTAAAAGGTCTCCACCGCGTCGTCCAGGTGATGGCCCAGGGCCACCCGGTTGCAGCCCAGTTCCTTGGCGGTGTTGTGCAAAAGGCCCCGGCGCATCTTGGCGCAGAGGGCGCAGGGGTTCTTCTCCTGGCGCAGATCGAACACCACATGACCGATCTCGCTGCGGCGGATGTGGTACTCCACGTTATACTCCGCGAACAGCTGTTCCAGCGGCGAGTAATCCGTGGGAGTGTTCCCGAACTGGGGGTCCAGGCTCACGGCCACCACCTCGAAGGGGATGCCCAGATACTCCCGCAGGCGGGCAAGGCCCACCGTGAGGGCCACGCTGTCCTTGCCGCCGGAAACGCCCACGCACACCCGGTCGCCGGGCGCGATCATGCCGTATTCCTGAATGGCTTTGCGCATCAGTCCTTCCAGACGCTGCATGGGGCAGCCCCCTTCCATATAATGTATTATAAAGACGAGCGCTCCATGCCGCAAGGGGCAAAGAGGCGCTTTTCCCGGTCATTATACCACATACGGGGCAATCTGCACAAACTTTGCGCGAAAATTTGAAAAAATAGAAAGTGAGCAAACGAGAGAATAAGAGAGTATGAGAGAGAATAAGCGAGCGAGCCGGGATTAAATCAAAATAATCGAAAAAAGTGCTTGACGCGGCTTTGGCTTTCGGTTATAATCAACCTTGCGCCGATGTGCGCCAAACCGCATTCACGCGCCTTTTGGCACGAAAAGAAAATCAGGAGGAACAGCAAATGAGCACTACTCTCGCCAAACCCGCCCAGACCGAGCGCAAGTGGTATGTGATCGACGCCGCGGGCAAGCCCCTCGGCCGCGTTGCCGCCAAAGCCGCCGTGCTGCTGCGCGGCAAGAACAAGGTCACCTTCACCCCCAATGTGGACTGCGGCGACCATGTCATCATCATCAACTGCGACCAGGCGGTCCTCACCGGCAAGAAGCTGGAGAAGAAGTACTACCGCACCCATTCCGGCTGGATCGGCGGCCTGAAAGAGACCCAGTACAAGACCCTGATGGCTGAGAACAGCGACAAGGCCATGTACGTTGCGGTGAAGGGCATGATCCCCGCCAACACCCTGGGCGCCAAGGCCATGACCCGCCTGCGCTGCTACAAGGGCGCCGAGCACCTGAACGCGGCCCAGAAGCCCGAAGTCTACGAGTTTTAATAGGAGGCAATAGAATATGTACGAGACGAAACCTTATTTCTACGGCACCGGTCGTCGTAAGAATTCCGTTGCCCGCGTTCGCGTCTACACCGGCACCGGCAAGATCACCATCAACGATCGTGACATCGACGATTACTTTGGCCTGGAGACCCTGAAGCTGATCGTTCGTCAGCCCCTGGCTGTGGCCGAGGTCGAAGGCAAGTTCGACATCGTGGTCCGCGTGAACGGCGGCGGCGTTTCCGGCCAGGCCGGCGCCATCCGTCACGGCCTCTCCCGCGCCCTGCTGCAGTACGACGAGAATCTGCGTCCTGCTCTGAAGAAGGCTGGCTTCCTGACCCGCGATCCTCGTATGAAGGAGCGCAAGAAGTACGGCCTCAAAGCCGCCCGTCGCGCTCCGCAGTTCAGCAAGCGCTGATCAACGCCCCAAAAGCATCAAAAAAGCTCGGAAAACCGCGGTTTTCCGGGCTTTTTCTATTTCAAAAGTTCTGTCTCGTTTGACGAATTTTGGAGTAGTCTGACCCGTTTTGAACCAATTTTTATGGGTTAAATAAAGGACAACCGCCCCAAAAATGAGGGCTAATGGGTTAAATCATAGGACAACTTTTTTGCCCCTTGACCCACCCCGAAGGTCATTTTTGTCTTTTGGCCTCTCTGCATTTTTATGCAAAATCGGTTTGGCATAGTTTGACCAAATCTGAACAAATGAATATGATTTTATTGCGAAAGCGCTCAGTGTTCCTGCTGGGCGCTTTTTGCATTTCCGGGGACTAATGTTCCGGGATCAGAAAAAGCCGTCACTCCTTTTTCAAGAAAGTAGTGGCGGCTTTTTCTATTTCCAGAACCAAACACGACAAACAGAAACGAGGTGAAATACGATGAACCCACAAATCATCGCCGTCGCCAACCAGAAGGGCGGCGTCGGCAAGACGACCACTTGTGCCAACTTAGGGATCGGGCTGGCGCAGGCCGGGAAGAAGGTGCTGCTGGTGGACGCCGATCCCCAGGCCAGCCTCACCATCAGCCTGGGCAACCCGCAGCCGGACAAGCTGCCCTTTACTCTGTCCGACGCGATGGGCCGCATCCTCATGGACGAGCCGCTGCACCCCGGCGAGGGCATCCTGCACCACCCGGAGGGCGTGGACCTCATGCCCGCCGACATCCAGCTGTCTGGCATGGAGGTGTCGCTGGTGAACGCCATGAGCCGCGAGACCGTTCTGCGGCAGTATCTGGACACCGTAAAGGGACAGTATTCCCATATCCTCATCGACTGCCAGCCTTCCCTGGGGATGCTCACGGTCAACGCTTTGGCCGCCGCTGGCAGGATTATAGTCCCCGTCCAGGCGGAGTACCTGCCCGCCAAGGGGCTGGAGCAGTTGCTGTCCACCATCAACAAGGTCAAGCGGCAGTTGAACCCCAAGCTCCAGATCGACGGCATCCTGCTGACGATGGTGGACAGCCGAACCAATTTTGCGAAAGAAATCGCCGCCCTGCTGCGGGAGACCTACGGCAGCAAAATCAAGGTGTTCGGCACCGAGATTCCCCATTCGGTCCGGGCCAAGGAGACCAGCGCCGAGGGCAAGAGCATTTTCGCCCACGACCCCGGCGGCAAGGTGGCCGAGGGCTACCGCAATCTGACGAAGGAGGTGTTGAAACTTGAAAAGCAGCGCGAAAAAAGTAGAGCTGGCCTCGGTAGATGACCTGTTTTCTACGGAAGAAAGCCGGGCTGACGCCCAACGGGAAAAAGTTCTGGAAATCCCCCTGTCCGAGCTGCACCCGTTCAAGGACCACCCCTTTAAGGTCAAGGACGATGAGGCCATGATGGAGACCGCCGACAGCATCCGGCAGTACGGCGTGCTGGTTCCCGCCATCGCCCGCCCGGACCCGAACGGCGGCTATGAGTTGGTTGCCGGGCACCGGCGTCACCGGGCCAGCGAACTGGCGGGCAAGGATACCATGCCGGTCATTGTCCGCGACCTGGACGACGATCAGGCCACCATTATCATGGTTGACAGCAATTTGCAGCGGGAAAGTCTGTTCCCCAGCGAGCGGGCTTTTGCTTACAAAATGAAGCTGGAGGCCATCAAGCACCAGGGGGCGAGAACGGATTTAACTTCGGCCCAAGTTGGGCCGAAGTTGACCGCCGCAGAGAACAGTCCTGATAGTAAATCGCAAATCAAAAGATTTATCCGCCTGACGGAGCTGATTCCTGAACTGCTGGACATGGTGGATGAGAAGAAAATTGCCTTCAACCCGGCCTATGAGCTGTCTTTCCTCAAAAAAGAGGAACAGACGCAGCTTCTGGACGCGATGGACAGCGAACAGGCTACGCCGTCGCTCTCCCAGGCCCAGCGGCTGAAAAAGTACAGCCAGGAGGGCCACCTGACCCTCGACATGATGCGGGTCATCATGGGGGAAGAAAAGAAAAGCGACCTGGATAAGATCACCTTCACCAGCGACACCCTGCGCAAGTATTTTCCCAGGAGCTACACCCCCGCCCGGATGCAGGAGACCATTATCAAGCTGCTGGAAGCGTGGCAGCGCAAGCGCCAGAGAGACCAGGAGCGATGAAAGGAGCGCCTATGAGGGATATTTCAGCCCGTGAGCTGAAAGGACACAACATTCTTGCCGTGGAGCGATTTCGGGACAATACCCGCTGGATGATCGAATTTTCCGTCCTGCGCTCCTGCACCTACGGCAGCCCCGGCGATGAAACCCGGCTGTTTCTTACCGAGGACGGGTATCAGGCCGCCTTACTCAGCCATCAGCGCCGGGAGATCAAAATCAAAAAGTGCGCCCATGTGATTGAGGGCCACGTCCTGTATGTAAAGAAAAAACGGAGGAAATGAGATGTTCAGAGAAAAAGAAATCTGTGATGCCATTCGCACAGCGTATCTGCACCTGTTCCCTGATAAAAAGGAACGGAAACGGGCGCTTTCCAGACTGGACCTGGAGCTTGTGGCGCAGGGCGTGCGCTATCGCGGGGAAAGCGTCCTTGCCTACCAGACTTCCGGCAGCCATGCGTGTGCCCTGGACTATTACGGGCCGGAGCTGTTTCCCCAGCGGGGATGCTGCATTTATCAAAAAACGGTCCAAAGTCATTCCACGCAGGTGGATGCCGCCTGTATCCGGGAACTATGGCTCCTGGATGATGGACGGTTTGTGGAGGTGTCCGGCGTGACTACAAAATACCGTTCGGCATACGAGCGGTTTTCTACCTGCTACCGCACGGTCCACCATATCGTCAAGGGCCGGGACTGGAAGGACTATCCGCCAGAGGAGATTACCGATGCCTTTGAGGACATCAACGACCATCCCTTTGACGGGATGCCCGGAGTTTTCTATGAAGTTTGAGCCGCGTCATAACTGACAGCGGCTTTTTTCATGCCATGAATGCCGAGAGGAGTGATGAAATGGCCGTTTTTCGCATTGAACGGACCCGTGATTATACCGTGATGTCCAACCACCACCTCCGCGACAAGGCGCTGTCGCTGAAATCCAAGGGACTGCTTTCCATGATGCTGTCCTTGCCGGAGGACTGGAACTACACCACACGCGGCCTCGCCAAAATTTGCAAGGAGGGCGTGGACGCCATCGGAGGGGCGCTGCGGGAGCTGGAAAGCGCCGGGTACATCGTCCGCCACCAGCTGCGGGACCGGCAGGGCCGCATCAGCGACACCGAGTATGTTATCTACGAGCAGCCCCAGCCCAAAGCGCCGGATACGCCCCAGCCGGATACGGCTTCACCAGATACGGAAAACCCGTATCTGGCTGACCCGGATACGGAAAAGCCCGCAGAATTAAATATAGAGAAATCAAAGACCCAAAAACAAACAACGGATGTACCAAGTACCGATTCCATTCCCTTCCGGGAGAAAGCGGCGGCCAGGCCGCCGGAACGGAAAGGACGGGATGCGATGTCGGTGGAGGAAATGCAGGATTATCGGGATTTGGTGTTGGAGAACATCGAGTACGACCACCTGTGCCGGGAGTTTTCGACCTACCGGGAGGATTTGGACGAGATCGTGGAGCTGATCGTGGAGACGGTCTGTGCCAGACGCAAGACCACCCGCATTGCCGGGGCGGACTTCCCCCATGAGGTGGTGCGGTCCCGGTTCTTGAAGCTGGACAGCTCCCACATCGAGTTCGTCATGGAGTGCCTGCACAACAACACCACCGAAATCCGCAACATGAAGCAGTACCTGCTGACCGTGCTGTTCAACGCGCCCACCACCATGAACAACCACTACACGGCCCAGGTCAACCACGATATGCACGCAGGCGGCTGGTAATGGCCGCCTTTTCTGCTGCACCGCCCAAGGAGGCACGATATGAACCAGATGGAAATTTTCAAAAACCCGGAGTTTGGCAGCATCCGCGTCATTGAGGAGGACGGCAAGTACCTGTTCTGCGGAACGGACGTAGCAACTGCGTTGGGATATACCAATCCCCGCAAGGCTGTCCGCGACCATACCCGCTGTGGAACGAAACGTTCCATAGGGGTCCAGACTGGCAAAAAGGCAGACGGAACCCCCGCCGTACAGATGGTAGAGATGCTCTTTATCCCCGAAGGCGACGTTTACCGCCTCATCGTCCACAGCAAACTGCCCTCGGCGGAGCGGTTTGAACGCTGGGTGTTCGATGAAGTCCTGCCCAGCATCCGCCAGCATGGGGCCTACCTCACCAGGGAGAAGCTGTGGGAGGTCGCCACCTCGCCGGAGGCGCTGCTGAAGCTCTGTTCCGACCTGCTGGCCGAGCGCGAAAAGAACGCGGCGCTGCAAGCGGACAACGCCCAGCTGCAAGGCAAAGCCGTCTACTACGACCTGTTCATCGACCTGCGGCACAGCACCAACCTGCGCACCACCGCCAAGGAGCTGGAGGTGCCGGAGCGGCGGTTCGTCCGTTTCCTGCTGGAACGCCGGTACGTCTACCGCACCCCCTCCGGCTGTGTGCTGCCCTACGCCAAAGGCAGCAACGAGGGGCTGTTCTGCGTGAAAGACTTCTGCCGCAACGGCCACACCGGCTCCTACACGCTGGTGACGCCCAAGGGCAAGCTGCACTTTGCGGAACTGCGGTCGCTGATTCTGGTGACGGTATGACGGGCCGCCACCTGTTACGGCGGCTGGTGGTCCCGCCTTAGTACCCAAGACCGCTTTCTGCATAACCGACGAAGGGAGGCGAGAAAAATGCAGGAGGAAGTGGAAAACAGGACTTTGACGCTGATTGTCAGCGGCACCAAGTTCACCGGACGGCTGTTCAAGGCCGCCATATCCAAGTACATGGCCCACCGCAGGGAGAAAAAGCTGGAAAAGCAGCGCAGCCGGGATTCCCCCGTCACCCCCAAGGGCAAACAGACGGTGAAGCAGCTCATTGGGCAGAACCAGGGTGTTTCCAACATCGAGATCAACGACCCGTCCATCAAGGACTTTGAGCGCATCGCCCGCAAGTACGGCGTGGACTATGCGGTGAAAAAGGACCGCAGCGCATCGCCGCCCAAGTACCTGATCTTCTTCAAAGCCCGCGACGCCGACGCCCTGACCGCTGCTTTTACCGAGTACACCGGCAAAAAGGTCAAAAAGGCGGAGAAAACCGAGCGCCCCTCCGTGCTGGCGAAGCTGGCCCAGTTCAAGGAGTTGCTCAAAAATACCGTGGTGGACCGCAGCCGCCGGAAGGAGCTGGAACGATGAAGCAGCTGAATGTGAAAAAGCTGGTGCTGCTGAACCTGCCCTATTTCCTGCTGGGCCTGTTTGCCACCAACCTGGGGGAAGCCTGGCGGCTGGCGACCGGCGCGGATGCGTCCGCCAAAATGCTCTCGTTCTTCTCCACCCTGCCGGTGGCGCTGGCAAGCTGGTGGCCCAGCCTGCACCCGCTGGATTTGCTGGTGGGGCTTTGCTGCGGCGCTGGCCTGCGGCTGGCGGTGTACCTGAAAGGCAAGAACGCCAAGAAATACCGCCATAACGTGGAGTACGGCTCAGCCCGATGGAGTGCATAATCTTAAGTGTAAAGGAACTCTACATGGACGCACAGGAGGATATGCACATGAATGATTACAACAAAATCACAGCCCTTTACTCCCGTCTTTCCGTAGGGGACGAGGACAGGGACGGCGGCGAGAGCAACAGCATACAGAACCAGAAAATCTTTTTGGAGAACTACGCCAGAGGGCAGCGGCTGACGAATATCCGGCACTACATCGACGACGATGAAAGCGGCAGATTTTTTGACCGTTCTGCCTACTCCCGCATGATGGAGGACGTTGAAAACGGGAAAATCGGCGTTTGCATTATGAAAGACCTTACCCGCTGGGGGCGCGACTATCTCCAAGTCGGCAACGCTATGGAGATATTCAGACGGAACAACGTGCGTTTTATCGCGGTCAACAACGGCATTGACAGCGAGAAGCCCGACACATTGGAGTTTGCGCCCTTTATCAACATCATGTCGGAGTGGTACGCAAAGGACATCAGCAAGAAAGTGAAAACGGGCATTAAGACCAAAGGCATGAGCGGAAAGCCGATTGCCACCGAAGCCCCCTACGGCTATGTCAAAGACCCGGACAACAAGGATTTTTGGATAATCGACGAGGAAGCCGCCGAGGTTGTGCGCCTTATTTTCCGTTTGTTTATCGGCGGGAAGAACCGCAACCAAATCGCCGTATATCTGAAAAACGAGCAAATCCCTACCCCCACTTTCTACATGAAAGACCGGGGACGGGGAACGTGTAAAAACAAGGCGCTCAATGAGGATAACCGCTACAAGTGGAACAAAGCCACCTTGACCCATATCCTTACGCGGCAGGAGTATTGCGGCGATGTAGTCAACTTCAAGACTACAAAGCATTTCCGGGACAAGCGGAACCACTATGTAGACCGGAGCCAATGGCAGATAACCGAAAATGTGCATGAGCCGATTATTGACCGCGCCGACTTTGAAACCGCACAGCGGATTTTGGAAAACGCGCCCGTCAGACGCCCCAACGGGGACGGGGAAATCCACCCTTTGTCGGGCTTGCTTTTCTGTAAGGATTGCGGCGCAAAAATGCACATCCGCATAGATTACAGAAACGGCGGCAAGCGGCACGTTGCCTATTGCAGCGAGTACCACAAGGGGAAAGCCAAGAACCCCAAATGCCATTCCCCGCACATCATGGACGCGGACTTGCTCATGCAGACCATCGCGGAAGTGCTGAAGAAAATCGAGGACTATTCTATCAGCAACCGGGCGGAGTTTGAAGCCTTAGTGAAAAAGAACCTTGCCATGCAGCAGACCGACCAGACCAAGAAGCAGCAGAAGCGTATTCCGCAAATCACGACGCGCCTTGAACAGATTGACAAGGTGCTGAATAAGCTCTATGAGGACAACGCCCTCGGCACGATCCCGCAAGACCGTTATGAGCAGATGTCGCAGAAGTATTCGGAAGAATACTATGCGCTGAAAGCGGAGCTTGCCACGCTCCAAGAGCAGCTATCCGCTTATGAGAACGCGGGAGGACGGGCGCAGAAGTTTTTGAAGCTGACGGAACGCCATGCTGCCTTTACCGACCTTACACCCACCATTCTCAACGAGTTTATCAGCCGGATTGAAGTGCATGAGCGCGACCAGAAAAGGGCGAGATACGCAATCCAGCACATCAGCATATATTTCAATTATATCGGCAAGTTTGAGAATGAAGTGACACAGCTTGC